>JAGBDG010000242.1 GCA_017937625.1 Muribaculaceae bacterium
CGACGGTACCAACGGTGTGCTGAGCTTCGGACGTCCCTTCGAGGAACGCCCTGTAAGACTTCGCGGACAATACAAATACACCGACTGTCCCATCAGCCATTATTCCGAAGGCTTCGCATCCATGGTCGGGCAGCCTGACACATGTACCATCTGGGTCGCGCTCATCGACACCGACGAGCCTTTCGAAATACGTACCAACCCCAAAAACCGCCAGCTTTTCGACCCGGAAGGTTCATACGTTGTCGGTTACGGCAAGATGGAGGTGGCACAGACTGTAGAGGACTACATACCTTTCGAATTCGAAATCAAATACAAATCGACATCGCGCAAACCGAAATATATTCTTTGCACGGCATCCGCGAGCAAATACGGCGATTATTTCACCGGCGGCGCCGGCTCTGTACTGTACATTGATGATTTTGAACTGCTCTATGACTACTAAAAGACTGGCAACTCTCTTTTTAGTCGCTTCTGCAGCTGTGTTTCCCGTCATGGCTCAGACCGACGCATCCGCCGATTCTGTCGGACGGGAATCCTCCGCATGGAAATACATACCGAAATTCCACGGAGTCATGCGAACATATTACGAATGGTCGACAGCCACAGGAAAAAGCAGATTCGAGGTAAATAACGCGCGATTGAATGCGGGAGGATACATATTGCCAAAAGCGGATTATTTCCTGCAGGTGGATTTCTGCAACAACGGCAAGATTACTCTACTCGACGCATACGCACGCCTATACCCGGCAGAAGGTCTGCAGATATATGCCGGACAGTGTCGTGTTCCATTCAGCGTCGAATCATCGCGTGCTCCCGAGAAATATCACTTTGCAAGTGTCGGTCTCGTCGCCGAGCTCGGCAATTTGCGTTCAGTAGGTGTCAAGGCAGGTTACACCATCCCTAAATCCTCTGTTTATCTTGAGGGCGGCGTGTTCAACGGCACAGACCGAAGCGACCACACTCAGTGGAACTCACAGCTGACATACAGCATAAAGGCTAACTGTACATACGCAGGATTCCGTCCGGAAGTGGCGTTTATGTCACGTGTGCCAGGCGGTCAGGACGACGTTCCGCGTTTCAATCAGGGGAATGTCTCGCTTTCGTGGACGCTCGGAGGTTTCATGATAGAAGGTGAATATATACGCCGCGAATACACCGGAAGCGATGCGAGCGCAGAAGCATGGGACGTCTTCGCCGATTATGGATTTGATGTCGACTGGAAACTTGCGAAGCGCCTGTCGTTTCAGGCCCGCTACGATGGAGTGACGACCGCCGACATAGAACGCAAGCGTATTACCATAGGCACAACCGCGCGCTATTCATGCCAGAATGCTTTCATCGATTTCCGCATCAACTACGAACAATACTTCTATAGCGAAAACGCCGGAAAGATTTCTCCTTCCGGCAATAATAAGCTTGTAGCAGGTGCCGTGCTCTACTTCTGAGCTCAGTCTCCGTATCTGTCGCCAGAAACGCGATACTGCGGAAGAACCGGCACAGGAAATCTCGAGAACAGAGTCTGTACAGCCTCGGCTATACCTTTGAGATTGCGGAACTGGGAATTGCCGTTTTCAAGAATCGTGGCGACCGATGCCGAATACAGCGGCAATTTCTGCTTTATGTTCACGAAATCCATAGTAAGCACGCCTTCTTTGTATATGCCGGTTATTACCTGGGCATTTGCATAGTAGCTGTTCCAGTAGTAGGAACGCGGATACATGAAAAACGGATAATAACCGTTGTAATACGGACCGGTATATATCGGATATCCTGGAGGAAGCACCGGCTGGGTCTCAATTTTTCGCTGGACCGTAAGACCGATGTTCACGAGAAGTGAGGAAGAGTCCGATTCCGTGAAACCGCGCTCCATCATCTGCTCGCGGATTGCGGCGGCGATATTGTAGTATGTCACCATCGCCATTCCCGGAGGCAATGTGCCGTCGTCAGGTGTCACTATACGGTATGTCTTGTACTGCGACAAATCAGCACCGTTGTAAGTCTCGCTGTTGACAAGCGCAAACGGGGTGCAAGAAGCAATCAGCCTTGCTGCCACCGCCGTCACCATAAACAATATCTTTCTCATAATCAAACAGATTGAAAAGTGTTTATAATATAGTGTCAACATATATGCCGAAATAATGGTTCTGGATATGTCCTGAGGCATCTCGGCATTTAATCATATTTAACAAGAGGCAATGAGCGGCAACCGAAAATAATCGCTACTTTTGGCAGCGAAAGGCTTTCAGAACCTTTCCAAACCCGAATTTATAGCTATGGAAAATATTACCGACCTTTTCATGACCATTATAAAGCAGTCGCCAAGCCTTGATATCGCAGAATCGGAATTCCGCCAGATGCTTATTGATGATCCGGAACTTAAACGAGCTTATAAAGAATACTGCCGGGAAGAAGGCACAAGCGAAAGACGCGGATTCCGCGATTTTTGTGACCAGTATCTCGAAGATCAAAACGATGTCTGGAACTCTCTTTCCGACTACGACAATCAGGAATGACTTACTCGACACCAAAAAGAAGACTTCCCGCCGAGTGGGAACCGGTTGACACGGTTCTCGTCGCTTTGCCGCACGAGAATACCGACTGGGCATATATGCTCGAAGAAGTCCTGCGTACTTACGGCAACATCATCAAGGCGCTTGCCGACCATGCAAAAGTCATTGTCATCGGTCCCGTGGCGCCGGATTCCAAGTATTATCCGGAAGGTACACGGACCGACCGTATCACATTCATAGAAATGCCCACGAACGACACGTGGACACGCGATTACGGTCCTATTACCATAGCTGAAGGCAACGCCTGTTCGCATATCGACTATCAGTTCAACGGCTGGGGGTTGAAGTTCGCCGCCAATCTCGACAATCTCGCCACTCTCCGGCTTTGTACAAAAGGCATTCTACCCTACCCGCGGATCAATCGCCTCGGATTTGAACTTGAAGGCGGCTCCATCGAATCGGACGGCAACGGTTTTATCCTAACTACCGCTTCATGCCTTCTAAGCCCCAACCGCAACGGTGACCTGACGCGAGAGGAAATCGAAGCCGAGCTAAAGCGCGATTTCGGAGCACATACCATAGCGTGGCTCTATAACGGCGAACTTGAGGGCGACGATACTGACGGACATATCGACACGCTTGCGCGCATCCTGCCCCCAGGCGATACAATAATATATACAGGTTGCTCAGATCCTGCTGACAGTCATTTCGAAAGTCTGCAGGCGATGAAAGAAGAACTTGCTGCCTTGCGCCGGAGCAACGGCATGCCGTTCAACCTTATAGAATTGCCATTGCCGGATGCAATCCATGACCCTGACGACGGCACGCGTCTTCCTGCCACATACGCCAACTTCCTTCTTCTCAACGGCGTTGTAATTATGCCGACGTACAATCAGCCTCTCAAGGACAGACATGCGGCTATGGCTATACAGGCAGCCCTCCCCGACTATGAGATTGTCACGGTTGATTGCCGTGCGCTCATCCGTCAGCATGGTTCGCTTCACTGCGCCACCATGCAGATTCCATCACAAAAGTAATATATGAAAACACTTAAAACAGGAATAATACAGCAGGCGAACACCGCCGATACAGATGACAACCGCTCACGGCTCGCCGCAAAAATTCGCAAGCTTGCCAAAGAAGGAGCCCGACTGATAGTTCTTCAGGAGCTTCACGACTCCCTTTATTTCTGCCAGACCGAGAATGTGGACTTGTGCTCTCTCGCAGCGCCAATCCCCGGCTCGATAACCGACTTTTACAGAGCATTGGCAAAAGAATGCGGTATAGTTCTCGTGACGAGTCTGTTCGAACGCCGTGCGCCCGGTCTGTATCATAATACAGCCGTAGTATTCGACACTGACGGAAGCATTGCGGGCAAGTATCGCAAAATGCACATACCCGACGATCCTGCATACTACGAGAAATTTTACTTTACGCCCGGCGATCTCGGTTTTGAGCCGGTCGATACTTCGGCCGGAAGGCTTGGCGTTCTTGTTTGCTGGGACCAATGGTATCCCGAAGCTGCGCGCCTGATGGCACTCGCCGGCGCGGAAATCCTTATTTATCCTACTGCAATAGGATGGGAAAGCACCGACACTGAAGACGAGAAAAAACGTCAGCGCGAAGCTTGGATTACAGTTCAGCGCGGGCATGCCATTGCCAACGGTCTTCCTCTCATCTCAGTCAACCGGGTTGGACATGAACCAGACCCTTCCGGAGCTACTAACGGCATTCAGTTCTGGGGCTCGAGTTTTGTCGCAGGTCCGCAGGGAGAATTCCTCGCCCAATGTTCCGACGATGCCGAGTGCGAAACCATAGTCGATATCGACATGGAACG
>JAGBDG010000243.1 GCA_017937625.1 Muribaculaceae bacterium
ACCGAAGCGCTTCTCGACACATACGCCGACGACAAATGCAACGATTTCGAGACCGTCCGCGACGAACTGATAGTCACCATGCTCTACTCTACCGGCATGCGAGCCGCCGAACTTGTCGGACTGCGCGAGACCGCAGTCGACACCTCCAAGGGTGAACTAAAAGTACTCGGAAAGCGTAATAAAGAAAGAATAATACCCATAGGAAACGAACTCAGCGATATGATCAGCCGCTACAGGAACATCAGGAGCAAGACCGTAGGCGCACCGGGCGAATTTTTCTTCGTCCGACCGTCCGGCGACCCGGTGTACTATGTTCTTGTCAACCGCGTAGTCCATGCAGCGCTCGACGGAGCCGGCGTTCACTCGGCAAAACGATCGCCGCACGTTCTCCGCCATTCTTTCGCCACCGACATGCTCAACAACGGTGCAGAGATCAGCGCCGTACAGCAGCTGCTGGGACATGCCTCGCTTACCACAACGCAAAGATATACCCATCTTACATATCGGGAACTTCAACAAAATTACAAACAAGCACACCCACGTGCACTAAAAAAGGAGGAATAATCATGGATGTAAGAATTCAAGCTATTCATTTCGAAATCACCGAAAAGCTCACACAGTTTATCAATAAGAAGGCAGAAAAGCTCTGCCGCCGTTTCCCGGCTATAACGACAGTCGACGCAAAACTCAGCGTTGTAAAGCCCGAGACCACCATGAACAAGGAAGTTGTCATCAAGGTGACAGTTCCTCAGCACGAAGATACCGTAGCCACAAAGATTGCCGACAGCTTCGAGGAGGCTACCGACCTCGCCCTCGAGGCAATCGAACGCCAGCTCGAGAAAACAAAAGAAAAGAAATAACACATCAGAAACTCACATAACGGGCGTTCCGCCATACGGCGGGACGCCTCTGTAATAGACATGCATACAAGAACCTGCACACTTCTCGCCGCAGCTGTCCTGACAGCTCTTTCGGCTGCCGCCGAACCATACAAAGTAATTTTCCCCGCTCCCGCCGATTCAGAGGGAGCCAAGGTCGTGATGCGCAACTATGACAGCGGCGAGCCTATCGACAGCGCCGTGGTCAAAGATCAGGCGGCGACCATCACTGGAAATATCGACGAACCCATCCTCGCCCGTCTGACAATCAACGGACAGCGCGGACCGGTGTTCATCCTCGAATCCGGAACGATTTCGTTCAACAAGAATTACCTTCCATTCGGAACTATGCTGAACGACAGCTACCGTGCCCTTGACGAAGAATTCGACAAATATTCGGCAGAATTCCAGAACGCCACGACAGACGAAGCCCGTCAGAAAGCATACGACGGGTTCACCGCCGCGCTGGACAAGGGTCTCGCCGACAACAGCGACAACGCTCTCGGCTACTTCCTGTTCCTTCAGAAAGCAGGCGAGATGCAGTCGGCTGAAGATATCCGCGGTATTATTGCGAAATACCCGTCATTTGCCGATTATAACCGCACACGCAGCATGCTCGCCGCAGCCGAAAAACGCGAGGCTACGATGCCGGGCAAAAAATTCGTCGACTTCGAGGTCACATACGACGGAACGACCAGGCGCCTCAGCGACTATGTCGGCAAAGGCAAATACACGCTCGTCGATTTCTGGGCGAGCTGGTGCGGTCCTTGCATCAGAGAGACAAAAGTCATCAAGGAACTTTACGCGAAGTACAAGGACAAAGGTCTCGACGTCCTCGGCGTTGCCGTGTGGGACGAGCCCGACGCCACAAAGAGAGCCATCAGCACTCATAAGCTTCCCTGGGAGAACATCATCAACGCGCAGACCGTCCCTACCGATCTATATGGAATATCGGGCATTCCCTGCATCATTCTCTTCGGACCTGACGGAACTATCATAAGCCGCGACAAGCAGGACGACGAGCTCCGCGCCGCCGTAGCAGAAGCAATGGGAGAATAATGGCACAATTTTTGCACACGCACATAATAAACCAAGACAATAACAGATGTACAGAACCCTCAGGACTGCTCTCGGAGCTTTCACCTTACTCGCTTCTATGACGATGCAAGCAGAAAATCCTTTATTCAAACCTTTTGACTACACCGAGCACGGAACAGCACCGTTCTCGAAGATTACCGATGATATGTGGATGCCGGCCATCGACCGCGGCATCCGCCTGGCACAGGAAGAAATCGACGCCATCACTTCCAACCGCGCCAAGCCCGACTTTGAGAACACGATTGTGGCTCTCGAACGCGCCGGAAGCGATCTCAACCGCGTGCTCAACGTTTTCTATCCGCTCATGTCAGCCGACAGCAACGACAAGATGATGGAAATCGACCTCGAGGCGTCGAAGAAACTCAGCGACTACTCCACATCGCTCATCCTCAACGAGGCGCTGTGGAAACGTGTCAAGGAAGTGTATGACAACCGCGACAAATACAAGCTCGATTCCGAGGACAGCATGCTTCTGCAGAAGACATACGACATGTTCGCCCTCAACGGTGCCGAGCTCAAGGGCGCCGACCGCGAGAAATACCGCAAGCTCTCTGCAGAGCTGTCGGAAGCAACCACGGCGTTCGGGCAGAACGTGCTCAAGGAGCTCAACACATACGAAATATATCTCGGCGCCGATGACCTCGACGGCCTCCCCGAAAATCTGAAAAAAGAGGCTGCCGAAGCCGCTGAGGCAAAAGGACACAAAGGCGAATACCTCTTTACTCTCGCTCAGCCGACCTATATGGCGTTCATGAAGAACTCCAGCCGCCGCGACCTCCGCGAGAAAATGTACCGTCTATACTCGTCGCGCAACACCAAGGGCGAGTACTCCAATATCGGGAACATCAAGCGCATAGCCGAACTGCGCCGCGAGATTGCCAACCTGCAGGGAAGCACGACTTTCGCCCAGCAGAACCTCAAGCGCACCATGGCTGAGAAACCAGAAGCAGTATACAATCTTCTCGACCGCCTTGCCGAGGCTTACCGCCCGGCATTGAAAAAGGAGATGGACGAGCTGACGCAGTTTGCCTCAGACCTCGAAGGAAAGCCAGTCGAAATCATGCCCTGGGACTACAGCTATTACTCCAATAAGCTCAGAGCGCAGAAATACTCCTTCGACGAGGAAGAACTCCGTCCGTATTTCGAGCTTGACAAGGTTATCGACGGTGTTTTCGGTCTCGCCACCAAACTCTACGGTCTTAAGTTCACGCCCAACGACAAGATCGAAGTATATCATCCCGACGTCAAGGCATTCGATGTCACGGATGCCGACGGCAAGTTCGTCGGGGTCATCTACACCGATTTCTTCCCCCGTGCAAGCAAGCGCCCCGGCGCATGGATGACCGGTTTCAAAGACCAGTATATCGACGAGAACGGTGTAAACTCTCGCCCGCAAGTCCAGATTGTCATGAACTTCACGAAGCCGACAGCCGACACTCCGTCGCTTCTCACACCGTACGAGGTCGAGACTTTCCTTCATGAGTTCGGTCACGCCCTCCACGGACTGCTCGCCAACTCGAAATACTCCTCGCTGTCAGGTACCGCCGTCTACCGCGATTTCGTCGAACTGCCCTCCCAGTTCAACGAGAACTATCTGACACAAAAAGAGTTTCTCGACGGTTTCGCGCGCCACTACAAGACCGGCGAGACCATCCCCGCCGAACTTGTCGAGCGCCTTGTCGCTTCCTCTCAGTTCGGAGCCGCCTACGCATGCTTCCGTCAGCTCGGTTTCGGCTATCTCGACATGGCATGGCACACAATCGAAGCTCCTGTCGACGACCCCGTAGCCTTCGAGCGCGAGGCAATGTCGAAGGTAAAAATCTTCGAGCCTGTCGAAGGCACAATGACAGCGCCGACTTTCAGCCACATCTTCTCCGGAGGATATGCGGCAGGCTACTACAGCTACAAGTGGGCTGAGGTTCTGGACGCTGACGCATTCGCATTCTTCGAGGAGAAAGGCATCTTCAGCAAAGAGGCTGCCGACAGCTTCCGCAAGAACATCCTTGAAAAAGGCGGCACCGAACATCCCGCCGAGCTCTACCGCCGTTTCCGCGGACAGGATCCGACCATCGACGCCCTGCTCATCCGCGACGGAATACGCCCCGCCGACAAAACCACTGTGGCGCCTATCAAAAAGGACTGAATGGAGCTTAACCAAAGCGAGATATTCACCGTTCCCGCCAAGGAATATGCAAAGGCAATGGCGTCGCGGCATTCAGGAATGCTTGCCGCGGCAGCCATTGTCCCTATATTGATTCTTGCTGTCGCTGGATTCTACGATCTGCGCTGGTGGCTCGTCGGACTGATGCTGCTTATGCTCGTCTACCCGATGATGCTTACCATAGGCTGGTTTGCGGTCACAGGTCGTCCGTCAATGGGACTGCTGCTCCGCCCACAGCGCTGGACTTTCGGCGACGGCAACAGCATCGGCATAAGCTTCTACCGTTTCGACACCGACAAAAACCACGAGCCTGTCGACAGCGAGATTGTCGTTGTGGACTCCGTAGACTACGGTTCGCGATACTGCACTCTCCGCCTGAAACCCGGAAGCCGTTTCGACGTTCTTCTTATACCTTCCGGCATCATGCCGCAGGCATTCCTTAACGCTTTCACTGAAACTGAATGAACAATAATCTTTCCTCGCTTCTCGATGCTGTCGGCAAAGCATTTGCCGGCGACATGCCTCTTTCATCCTCCTTCGCCCTGCTCAACCGCATTGCCACAGACCTCGGTTCCGACAGCCTCGCCGCAGCCACGCGAAAGGTAGAGTCCCGCTACTTCTACCTGCTTCGTTTCGTAGGCGGCAGCGACGGAGCATTCAGCGCGGCTAAGGATACCGACAGAATACGCCGCGAGACCGAGCGTCTGCTCGCCACAGCGGCATGTCTTGTCATGGAAGCGGACACCACCGCCATCAAGGGCTCGCAGCTCCGCTATCAGCGCCGCCGCCCCGAAGAAAACCTCGAGAGCATAACGAGCGACTTCCTTTCCGAACAGGACCGTCTGCGCACCGACCCGATGGCACTTACCGACAGCCACAGGCGCGAACGGCTCGAACAGCTCGCCACAGATATTTTCCGACGCATACGCGCCACCGACCCTTTCACTGAGGACGAAGAACGTCTCATCGAGACTCTCATCGGCGACAGAGGCATTCCCTCCTATTTCCGGGAACTCATCCTAAACGCTGTCGGGCTCGGTATGGAGTCATATCTCCAGCCCTGGCGCATGCGTCTCCTCAGCAATGCCGTCGCTTCCGACGAGAACCGCATCGCCATAGCCGCCGAAGTGTGGATTGTTCTCGGCATAGCGCTGTCGGGACGCAAGATCACGCCCGAAATACCTCTGCCACATATCGCCGATATCAGGTATGCGCTCTTGCGCGCCATGATACCTGCCGAGAACAGTCTTTCCGGTCTTATGTCGGCAGGGCGCAAGATGCAGGCAAACCCGTTCGGGCAGCCGGACCTCAACGCCGGCGAATATGAGGCTATCAAGCGCATACAGGAAGCGCAGATGCGCGGCGAGGATGTCTTCGGCTCAACTCTCGGCAGAATGCGCCGTTTCCCCTTCTTCAACGAGACCGCCAACTGGTTCCTGCCCTTCCACAGCGCACACAGCGCCCTTTCCGACATAGTGGACGGCGAAGGAGCCGCAGTTGCCGACATGATAGAGCAGATTCCGGTCCTCACCGACGGCGACAAGTTCGCGATGGTTCTGTCCATGTCCGCCATGCCAGCGTCAATGCGTTCGAAAGCGCTGACCGCTATGGTCGACAACATTCGTCAGATTGCCGACTCAGAGGAGTTCCGCGAGGCTATCAACTCGTCGAAGCCCACCGACAAGATGCTTGTAGGGCAGGCTGTGACCACCGTGTTCCGCTATCTCCGTGACAACAGTGAAGGAGCACGGACGGACCTTGCCGCCATCGACGGTGTCGCACTCGTCGGACGCATTCTGCATCTTATCCCCGACGGCGAGATTGACGGCAAGGAAGAAATAAACACAATACGCGACTTGTGCCGTATCGGAAGATACCGTCAGGCACTCGGCATCTACGACGCTTTTGCCGGAAGGATTGACTCCGACCCCGAGACTCTCTGCATGCTCGCCGAGGCGGCAAAGCACGAAGGCAGACGCGACAGAATGATATCTTTCTACGAAGACGCCTTGACGCAGTCTCCCGGATTTCTGCCGGCTCTGCTCGGCATCGCTAAAGCCAACGCCGAGGACGGCAAACCGGCAAAGAACGCGGCTCTCCTTGAGTCTTACGCCGAAAAGTATTCATCCGAACCGGCATTCCTCGCTCTTTTGGGCGATTCGCTGCTCGCAAACGGAGATGTCGAAAAAGCGATAGAGACATATCATAACCTCGACTATATAAGCAAGGACAAAAATGCCAAAGCGCCCCTTGCCTGGGCTATGACCATCGCAGGAGACTACGAAAACGCATCGCGCTTCTTCAGCGCCGCAGACGACAGCGCCGCTCCTGAAACCCAAGTCCGGAAAGGCATCCTGCTCTGGCTCTCCGGAAAACGCGCCGAGTCGCTTGCCCTGCTCCGCAATGTCCGCGGAATCATCTCATCCGAAGATTTCGACAGACATTTCAGCGACGCCGCCCGGCAGCTAAAATCTGCGGAAGACAACGCCGACCTCGGTCTCGTCACCGAAATCCTTAACTACGGTGCCGACATAGACAAGAACTAAAAATAACTAAACTCCAAACTAAAATCCCATGGTAATACAACGCTGGCAATCACTCTTCCTCCTCACCGCATGCGTTCTGATGTGTGTTCTGTGCCTGACGCCTTTCGCGCAGATAACCGCCGTCGAAGCCGCCATTGCTCCGACAGAATTATTTGTCAAGGACGCTCCCGTGTTTATGATTCTGAACATCGTGATAGCGGCTCTGCTTTTCATCGCGATATTCCTTTTCAAGAACCTCAAGCTTCAGATGCGCGTCACCGTCATAACGATAGTACTCATCTGCGCTTCTGCCGTGACAGGCGGATTCATTGTCTACGGCTCGATGCCCGATGCAGAGATTATCTGGACAGGCGGCGTGCTCCTTCTTGCGCTCGCACTGGTATTCGCGGTGTTCGCGCTACGCTTCATGAAGAAAGACCACCGTCGTCTCAGAAGCTACGACCGGCTGCGCTGAGCATCTCGAGCAGACCGTCCAATGTCAATCCCCCGAAGCTGTCGATAATGACATCCGCCTTACCGACAATGCTCTCGCGGGGATTTGTTGTTGCCAGTCCGACCACTGCCGCGCCCGCCGCACGTCCTGACGCCATGCCCGAGAAAGAGTCCTCGAACACGATACAGTCCGCCGCGTCTACGCCCGCCATCTCCGCGCCTTTGAGATAAGGTTCGGGGTGCGGCTTCGAGTGCTTGACGCACGAGTCAGAAACGACGGAATGGAAAAACGACATCAGCGACGGCTGCATGTCCGACAGGCGGCGCATCTTCTCGTCATTGCTGCTTGTCACGATGACGGCAGGCACACCTGCGTCGGCAAGTTCTTCCAGAAAGTCGGCGACACCGTCGAAAACCCTGTATTCCATCGCATGCTCACGAATGTCGAGCATGCGGCACACATCTTGCCTGATGTTCTCGTCGGGATAGTGCTCGTCAAGAATCTGGGCGAGAGTCATGCCTTTGATTTTGCGTGCGAAATCGTCTATTCCCGTAGGATATGCCTCCGAAATATCTTCCCAGATTCTGGTATATTCGGTTTCTGAATCTATGAGTACGCCGTCGAGGTCGAAAAGAGCGGCTGCTGGCAGGTGTGTCATATTTGTGCTTTTTGGAGCTGCAAAATTAGCGAAAAACCGCTGATTATTCATAATTTTGCACAGCGATAACCAAAAATAAACACGCAAATGCCAGTACCTCCACGCATAAGCCGCACTTATCTGCTCACCGCAGGCGAAAGCAACGCCGAAGGACTCATGCCTCTTACTCTCCTTGCTGAAAGGATTATAGAGATAGCCACAATCCACGCCAACGCTCTCGGCATTGGCTATGCCGCCCTCATTGAGAAAAACATCGGCTGGGTTCTGAGCCGCCTGAGCATAGAGATGAAGCGCTACCCGCGCATCAACGAGAAATACACACTGTCGACCTGGATAGAAAGCTATACCCGCCGCTTCAGCGAGCGCAACTTCGAGATTTCCACGCCCGAAGGCGAGGTTCTTGGATATGCCCGCTCCGTATGGGCTTCCATGGACTTTGCCAAACGGACAGCTGCCGACCTTGATCTGTTCAACAACGACGAGATTCACCCGCTCGACGACAATTGCGACATGGCTAAAGCGACGCGTGTCGGCGTTCTGCCTGACAATGCGGAAGACAGTGAGTACTCCTTCCGCTTCTGCGACCTCGACTTCAACCGCCACGTCAACACCGTCAGGTATATCGAGCTTATCCTCAACCACTGGTCGCTCGACCACTACGACCGCAACTGCGTCGGGCGCATCGACCTCTTTTTCCATCATGAATGCCGTTTCGGCGAAAGAATAAATCTGCGGGTCGCGTATGAAAACGGCAGTGGACGCGACCTCTGCGAGATAGTGGCTCCCGACGGCACACGTGCCATCGGCGCCGCCATCACATGGCGCGCCCTCTGATTCCCGGAAAAATAATAAAGGGGACGGACCCAGGAGCCCGTCCCCTTCGGGGAAGTTATTCAGATCGTATTATCGCATTGGCTTAGTAGTTCCACTGGCATGCAATCATTCGGAGGTTCGGGCAGGCTACCGTGCGGAGGTCGGTAATCATGTTGTAACGGCAGTTGATGTAGGTAAGAGCCTGGTCGAAGCTGACGTCAAGCATGGTAAGTTCGTTGTTGTTGCAGAGGAGGCGCTGCAGGAAAGTCTGGTTTGCAAGGGAGAGAGTGGTGAGGTCGTTGTATGAGCAGTCTACGAAGATTACATTCGGGCAACTCGATACTTCGAATGAAGTAAGGTCGTTATAGGAGCAGACAATGTCCATCAGAGCCTGGCAGTCGCGCATTGCGAGACCCTTCATGTTGTTGTCGGAGCAGATGAACGTTGCGAGCGAAGGCAGACCTGATACGATGAGGTTGGCGATGCTGTTGTCGTCCAC
>JAGBDG010000244.1 GCA_017937625.1 Muribaculaceae bacterium
AAGACGGGCGCCATGTCGGAGTAGTGTATGCTTCGCGGCATGATGATGTAGTTGCGCATGATGCCGTCGGCTGCTGCGCCAAGCTGCGGAAGATTGCGTTTTTTCGACTTGATGTAGTTTGCCTTTGCGTCGAACTGCAGATTCTTCGTCAGGTTGATTGTGCCTCGGAGGTTGAGGTTGAACTTGTCGTTGTGATTGGTAGGAACGACACCGTCCATATACTGGTATGACGCTGTGGCGCGGAAAGAGCCGCGTTCGTCCGAGAAGCCAGCCTCGATGGTGTTGGTGGTAGTCACACCGGTCTTGAGGTAGTCCATGATGTCGTTGTCGTATGCCTCGAACGGACGCTCCTTGCCTGTCCAGTCGACGATGGGCGTACCGTCCATGCGGGGACCCCAGGAGAGGTTGTTGTTGCCGACATACTGACCGCCGGTACCCTGACCATAGACGTTCTGCATCTCGGGTTTGGCGAGCGGACGCTCTATCATCACGTTGGAGTTGAAGGTAACGCCCATGCCCTTGCGCTCGGTGCCTTTCTTGGTGGTGATCATGAGGACGCCGTTACCTGCGCGTGTGCCGTAGAGCGCGGCTGCTGCTGCGCCTTTAAGTACGGAAATCGACTCGATGTCGTCGGGGTTGATGTCGTTGAGACCGTTGCCAGAGTCTGAACCGCCCCACTGCTTGCCGGACGAACCGCCGTTGCTGTTGTTCATAGGCACACCGTCGACAACTACGAGGGGCTCGTTGTTGCCGCCAAGTGAGTTGTTGCCTCGGATGATTATACGCGAGGAGCCGGATGTGCCGGAACCTGCGCTTGACACCTGCAGACCGGCGATACGACCGCTGAGGTTGTTGATGACGTTGTTTTCGCGTGCTTCAGTGAGCATGTCGCCTTTGACGTCCTGGACAGAGTATCCGAGCGCCTTGGTCTGGCGCTTGATGCCGAGTGCGGTGACTACGACTTCGTTGAGGTTCTCTGACGAGGGCATGAGAGTGATGGTGATGTCGCCGTTGCCTTTGACTGCCACTTCCTCGCTCTTGCAGCCCACGTATGAAACCTGCAGTACTGGGTTCTTTTCTGTTGTAGTGAGCTTGAAGTTGCCGTCGATGTCGGTGGCAATGCCGTTTTTTGTACCTTTAATCATTACGGTAGCGCCGATGAGCGGTTCGCCCTGGTCGTCGTATACAACGCCCTTGATCTGACGGGCTGCCTGCGTCGCCTGCTGAGGCTCTGCGGATGCGTAGACTGTGTTTGCGTTGCCGCCAACAATCAGCATTCCCAGTGCCAGCGCGAGTTTCGGCGCAATGGATGTGAATGATTTGTGTTTGTCCATGAAGTAAGGTTAATATTTAGGTTTTGATTCTTGCCCGATTGGTTGTTCTGCGGTTAACCGTATGGTGATGAGTGTGTTTTTGTTTGTCTTTCAGTAAGAAAGGATTGATAATTTATGGGTTTCTTTAAAAACTTTTCTCTAAAAGTTCGTAAATTTCAAAAATATTTTACAAAGGTACGAATTATTATTGTATCAAACTCTCGAACGCTGTTAATTTATGTAAAGTTTATTCTTAACATTAGTAACAGATTCGCCGCCGAGACCCTGTCCGGACCTGCAGATAATAAAGCGCCGTAAGGTCAGTTACGGCGCTTTAGTAGTTTCAGAAAGGCAATGTCGGAGTATGTCAGTCGAACTTGGCCCGGAGGAAATTGCCTTCGTGGTCGAACCGGAGCTCGATGTCGCCGGTAAGCTCGACTTCGAAGCCGTAGTGCTTCCTGTCAATCTCTATGATCGGTCTCTTTGCATAGTGCTTCTTGACATATTTGTTGATACGGGCAGGGACAGCGGAAGCAGGTACTGCGCCGCGTCTGACTTTTATTTTCTTCAAGGAACCGTCGTGGTTGAAGTCAATTTCGATGCCGTCGGTGAAACTTACTTCATAGTCGGACGAATGCGGAATGCCTTTGTCAAATTCGATTACGGCAATCTTAGCCTTTGGAAAGTGTTTTTTGATATATTTGCGTGAGGCATGTGGCAGTCTGGAACAGTCGGAACAGTGTTTGTCCGCTCTTGCAGCGCCTGTGCAGATTACCAGAGCCGCAATGATGAAAAACAGTTTCTTTAATGTCATGATTCTTGATGTTGTTATGTGTGTTTTCTATGATAACAACAGCAAGGGTGTGCCGGTTCTGAGTCTGTTTATTCTGCGGCGAGTGCCGCGGCACGGTCGGCGGCAAGCTGGGCGGCAAGTGCGTCGAGGCTTTCGAAGCGTCTTTCGTCGCGCAGGCGAGAGATAAAGTCTATGTCGGCGCGTTCGCCGTAGATATCGCCGCTGAAACCTATAATGTTCACTTCGAACGTTCTTTTCGTTCCGGCGACAGTGGGACGCATGCCTATGTTCGCCATACCGCGGAAGGTCGCGGCGCCCAGATGCACGTCTACGGCATAGACGCCGTCGGGCGGCAAGAGCTGATGCGTGTCTTCGGGAGTGATGTTCGCCGTGGGGAATCCGATTGTGCGACCTATGTGCTGACCGCCTCCGACGGTTCCGCGGACAGTGAAACGATGTCCCGAAAGCGCTTGCACTTTTGTAAAATCTGCTTTGCCGACGGCTTCGCGAATCTGGGAACTGCTGACAGAAAGACCGGGATATTCGTCGGCGCAGACGACCGGCAGCCCGGCGGCTGCGAGCTCGGCGGCGGTGCGGCGGTCGCTGCCTATGTGGTTGTTGAAACCCATAAGAAGCACGTCGACTCCGTAGTCGTTCCGTATTTTTTCAATGAACTGTGCTGCCGTAAGTGCGAAATCCTCTTTCCCGAATGGCATTATCACGCATCCGTCTATGCCCGCTTTTCCGATAAGCTCTTTCTTGAGGCTCTGCGATGTGAGTATCGCAGGGGCGCATCTCGGGCGGAGTGTCGCCAGCGGGTGCTCCTCGAAAGTCAGCGCCAGCGGAGTGAGTCCGCGTTTCTCAGCCTCGGCTGCAAGCACGCGGAGCAGATGCCGGTGTCCGAGGTGTACGCCATCGAACATCCCTGTGGCGGCGATGCGGCGAACGGAAGCTGATGCGTCCATGTGGCGGTTCAGGGGAGATAGTCGGTGAATTCTGTTCCGGGTTTGACTTCGACTGCATTGAAGCCGAGCGCTTTCGCTGCTTCGACATTGTTTGCCGAGTCATCAAAGAACAGGGTCTCCGACGGTACTATGCCGAGGTTCTCGACGGTGTATCTGAATATCTCCGCGTCCGGCTTGCACGAGCGGGCGTCAAATGATGTCACCATGCCGTCGAAGTAGTCCTCGCGTCTCAGACCTTCCTTGCCGAACTCCGAGGCAAGTATTCCGCGCCACATTATGGGGTTGGTGTTGCTCAGGAGGTAGATTCCGTAGCCCTTGCAGCGCAGTTCGCGCAGCGCCTCCAGCCTGCGGGCGGGAATGCCGACGATGAATTTCTGGAAAGCTGTGTCAATCTGGTAGTCGGTGGTGCCGGCTGGCAGCTTCTCGCGCAGAGCCTTGTGGAATTCCTCAATGTTGACGGAACCGTTCTCTATGCCTAAGAAGATGCCGCTCTGGGCATATTCGCCGAAATATGAGTCGGCGTTTTCCAGACCGAGTTCTTCAAAGGCGCGGACGCAGTTGTCGCGCTTGATGTCTACGATGACACCTCCGAGGTCGAATAGCAGGTTGCGGATCATTGGTTTTGAGTTTTGGCGAAACAGAAACGCTCCAATCACTTGATGAAAGGAGCGCGTTGTAGCCCATAGCGGAATCGAACCGCTCTTTCAAGAATGAAAATCTTGCGTCCTAACCGATAGACGAATGGGCCGGCATGTCAGACCCCGGGAGTCTGATGATGTCTTATGCTGTCTTACGCAAGTTTTGCCACGTATTTGGCGAGCTTGCTCTTGAGGTTCGATGCTTTGTTCTTGGAGATAGTGTTCTTCGATGCAAGACGGTCGAGCATTGCGCTAACTTCGCGGTAACGTGCCTCTGCTGCTGCCTTGTCGGTCATTTTACGAAGACCGCGGACTGCAGCACGTGCTGTCTTGGCATAGTAGCGGTTGCGCAGACGGCGGCTTGCTGTCTGGCGGATACGCTTTTTGGAGGAATCGTGATTTGCCATTTTAGTGCGATAATTCTTTATTTTCTAATTATATTCAGTAGCCCATAGCGGAATCGAACCGCTCTTTCAAGAATGAAAATCTTGCGTCCTAACCGATAGACGAATGGGCCTGCCGTTATTTGCGACTGCAAATTTAGACATTATTTTCAACCTGACCAAAGTTTGCCCTTTTGGCAAGCTTGTTTTAAATATTTTTCACAAATCGGGAAGTACTGTCAGACTCTGTCTTAAGGTTCCTGATTACGTCGATGCAGAAGTCGAGCATCGTGTCGCGCCCGTCGAGCGCCGCAGTTGTATCCATCTGGACATTAAATCCTTCCGTGGGGTCTACTCCGTGCTCGGTGAGACGCATCTCCGGATCGTAGATCGGCGATGCCGAGAAGCGGACCGCCCATCCGCAGGGTATTTCCGACGAGAAAGGAGCGCCGCTGCCGCCGCCGGTGGTGGCTCCCGCCACCGCTACCTGCGGGAGCGATTTCATTATCGACACGAAGTTGTTGGCGGCGCTGAACGTGCTGCGGTTGGCAAGCACTATCACGGGCTTGAGCCAGCGCACGCCTATGACCGGTTCGAAATAGTAGGGATAAGGCTCCGAGAAGGCGTCGTGTCCCGGTCCCGTCTTGTGCTGTATGTATCCGGCAAGTGTCTTTTCGTCGATGAAGTGGCTCACGAGGTCTTCCGCGCCGGTGAGGTTGCCGCCGCCGTTGTCGCGGACGTCGATAATCATGCCTTTGCAGTCTTTCATCTTCATCATCATGGCGTTGACGAAGCTGTGGTTGACCGAATATGCGAACGAGGAGTAGTAGACGTAGCCCACGGTGCTGTCGGCGAGTATCTTGTAGCTCATGCCGTTGGCGGTCGAGTAGTTGAAGTCGAGATAGTGTTCCTGGATAAGGCGCCAGTCGAAATTCTGCGGATAGTCGCTCCACCATTTCCGGTAATACGACACGTTGAACCATGAGCTGAGGTTAGTGTGACCGTCTTTCAGCTCGTCGAGCATCGCCGCGCACACGTTGAAAAATTCCTCCTGTGTCATGTCGGGGCGCAGTTGGGCACGGTAGCGCGCGCCGGTTTCCTTCCAGTCGATGCCTTTCTCGCTGAAGAAGCAGTAGTGCTCGTCCATGATTGTCCACAGCGCGTCGAAATTACCGTAGACATCGTCGTCCCATTCGTCGACGGAGTGACATCCGGTATTGGCGAAGGTCAGCAAGGCGAGTGCCGCCGCACATATAATATAATAAAGCTTTTTCATTTTTTCAGTCTCATAGGTCAGTTTGTCAGTAGAGTGCGCTTATTATGCGGCATTCGCGCGAAGGACCGCGGCGGTCGGCGGAGAGCGATATCCATTCGCTCGCGATGCCGAGAACAGCCATGTGCTCGATTCGCCGTGTCACTATGTGCGAGGCTTTTGTCGAGAGTATGTCGCAGCGGTAGCCGGCGCGTATTATGGTGCGCCCGAGGCGTATGTCGGCTGTAAGCAGGTTGTCGAGGCGGAAGAAGTTGCCCCACCACGCTCCGCGTACCAGATCCTTGTGGTTGCCCAGATAGATCTCGTAGTAGAGTTCGCCATACTGTGGAGAGAAGAATATGCCTGTCAGCGGCATCTCGGCGAGATAGCGGAAGCATACCGGCACTTTCCCGAAACGGTGGTTCCACGCAGCTCCTGCGGCAAGGTTGACTGTCCACGACGCTTTCGCTGCAACGGGATTGTTGCTGTTGCGCGGCAGATAGAAGGCGCCGCCCTCGATGTCGGTGCTTCCGCCGGCGAAGACGGTCCAGTTCCCGGCGGGACGGAAGCGGCGGAGCATCGACCAGCCTGCGCGGATGCTCATGTCCCACAGATATGCGTTGCGCGCCGGCTGGTTGAGGGTGCGCGCGCCGGAAAGCCTCATGTCGAGGCGCATCACCCAGCGCTTGGGGTCGAAGCGCATAGCCTGCATGCGCTCGTAGCTGAACGCCAGTGCTGTCCCCGAATGGTGGAGGGGGCTCAGATAGGTCTCCGTGATGTGTGAGCTGCCGGCTTCTATGGCGTATGCCGAGAGCACGGGGCGCTCTACGGCTGGTTCTTCGGCGTGCGCGGCAGAGCAGAGCAGAAGCAGAAAAAGGACGGCGCTAATTTTCTTCGTCATTGAACAGTGATGGTGTTGTGGGAATATCCTCGTATTCATCGGAAAGATCGCTGATGTCCGACGCCGTGTTCTCTTCGATATCGGCTGTGATGGCGGCATCGCCGCTCTCGGCGTCTTCGTCATGGGTTTCTTCTTCAACAACCGGCTCTGGCAATAGTTCGATGTCCTTTATCGGAAGTATGGTCAGGCGCTTGCCTTTAGCCTTGAACGACTTCACGCCGATGAACTCCACGGCGTCAATTTCCAGAGGCACGCGTGCCTCGTCCTGGAATATGATGTTGAACACCGGAGCCTTCTGGTCGGTAAGGAGTATGAGCGTGGATTTTTCCGACTCGCCCACGAAACGCTGGTGACGCGCGCTGTCGTCGAAGGTGAAACGCTTGAGATACGGGAATCCCTGATCGGCGTCGTTTAGGGCGGCGGTCCACACGGTTTTCGGACGATATTTCTCTATCCGCAGGATGTTGTCGTCGTAGTGGTTTGTCGCCTCGAATCCGGTGGTGTAGTACTCGCCGTTCTTGAGTATGACGAGCACGCGGTCGGTGCCGTGGAATTCGCCGAGATAGTTGCCGCGTCCCTCGTAGTTGAGCCTGAGCACGTCGGGGTCGAACCATACCTGTCTGCCGCCGAGGGTGCTCGCTCCGCGCTCTTTTAGCGAGAAACGCTGTACTTCGTTCTTGGTCACAAGGTTGCCCATGGCGCCGCGACCCTTGACTGCGAGTTTGCTGAAATCCACGTCTATCGACAGGTTCTTGAGCCTGAGTTTCGGCTTGAGCGACACCTTGACGGTCTCCGCCTCGCCGTTGGGGTTTGCCGAGAACCATACGATGCGTGTTCCGGGCAGAGCCGGCGTGAGGTTGTACTCGCGCTCGCGTGTCATGCCGGTGGCGTTGAAGCGTTTCATGTAGTATGCTCCTCCCTTGCCGTTCTGGTAGATGACGTTGTAGATCGTGCGCTCGTCCTTGCGGCGGTAGACGTTGACGTACAGTATGTTCTTGCCAACGAAGAGCTTTTCCTGAACGCGCATGATCTTGTAGCGGCCGTCGCGGTAGAAAACTATTACGTCGTCGAGCTGCGAGCAGTTGCAGATGAACTCGTCTTTCTTCAACCCGGTGCCGATGAAGCCTTCCTCGCGGTTGATGTACAGCTTCTCGTTAGCCTCTGCGACGTTTGCAGCCTGGATGTTGTCGAACGAGCGGATGACTGTGCGGCGCGGATATGCCGAGCCGTATTTATTCTTCAGGTACTCGTACCATTCGACGGTCACGTCGTCGATGTGCTCGAGCTTGTCGAGGGTCTCCGAGATGCGTGCGCGCAGGGCGTTGATGTTTTTGTCCGCTTCGTCGGAGTTGAAGCGCAGGATGCGTTTCATCTTTATCTCGAGAAGGCGCAGGATGTCGTCGCGGGTCACCTCGCGTGTCAGCGATGGCTTGTACGGCTCGAGACGGCTGTCGATGTGTTCTATTGCCGCGTCGACGTTCCTGGCTTCTTCGTATTCTTTGTCCTTGTAGATGCGTTCCTCGATGAAAATGCGCTCGAGCGAGGCGTAAAGCAGCTGCTCGCGGTCCTCGGCAAGCGATACCTCGAGTTCGGCGGCGATGATTTTCTTCGTCATCGCCACGCTGTGCGCCAGCACCTCGTGTACTCCGAGGAAAGCCGGCTTGTTGTCGCGGATGACGCAGCAGTTCGGCGAGATGTTCACCTCGCAGTCGGTGAAGGCATACAGGGCGTCG
This sequence comes from Muribaculaceae bacterium, assembly GCA_017937625.1. Lineage (GTDB taxonomy): Bacteria > Bacteroidota > Bacteroidia > Bacteroidales > Muribaculaceae > CAG-873. Next base: position 7,979 of record JAGBDG010000244.1, read on the forward strand.
ATGGTCTTGTCGCTCGACGTGCCTGGAATGAGATGTACGATGATCGACGCCTTGTCGGCGGTGTTGTTCTCTACTTTGCGAATCTTTATCTGCCCTCGCTCGAAAGCCTTGAGTATCGAGTCGATAAGCGCCTCGGAAGTCTTTCCGAACGGCAGCTCGGTTATGTTGAGAGTCTTGGAGTCTATTTTCTCGATTTTAGCGCGCACCTTGACGCTGCCGCCGCGGCGTCCGTCGTTGTAGCGCGACACATCGATCATGCCGCCCGTCATGAAGTCGGGGTATAGCTCGTATTCCTCTCCGCGGACGCAGGCTATGGCGCCGTCGAGAAGCTCGTTGAAGTTATGCGGCAGTATCTTCGACGACAGACCGACGGCGATGCCCTCGGCGCCTTGGATGAGCAGCAGAGGAAATTTTGTCGGCAGGGTGACGGGCTCGCGCTTGCGTCCGTCGTAGCTCATGGTCCACTCGGTTACTTTGGGGTTGAAAAGCACCTCCGAGGCGAAAAGCGACAGACGTGCCTCTATGTATCGGGCGGCAGCGGCTGCTGCGCCGGTCAGTATGTTGCCCCAGTTTCCCTGTGTCTCGACCAGAAGCTCTTTCTGACCGAGCTGCACCAGCGCGTCCTTAATCGACGCGTCGCCGTGGGGGTGATACTGCATGGTGGTGCCGACGATGTTCGCGACCTTGTTGAAGCGTCCGTCGTCGATGGTCTTCATGGCGTGGAGAATACGGCGCTGAACGGGCTTCAGACCGTCGTCGATGTGCGGCACGGCGCGCTCGAGAATCACATACGACGCATACTCGAGGAACCATGTCTGGTACATGCCCCTGAGGTGATGCTTCACGATGTCCTCCTTCGAGGTGTAGGGACGCTTGCCTGCGGGCAGTTTCTTGCCCGCGGCTTCCTCTACCGAAAAATCTTCCTCGTCGGTTGCCGTATCGGTCTCGCCGGATGTTTCGTTTTCCGCAGTCACGTCTGCAGAGGTGGCTTCGGCTTTATCGTCTCCGGGTGTGTCTATGTAGTCAGATGGTTCTTCCGTATCTTTTTTCATGGATTACTCGCAATTTTGTACAAAAATACGAAAAATTCGCCGCTTGCGGCAATTTTTTTTCACAAACCTTAAAATGAGACCGTTCAGAACAAAAAAGAGACCCCGGCGTCGCGTCGGAGTCTCTGTCGGTTATTGTATGTCTAAGCTGTCTTTTTATCGTCCTCCGGCGGTCGACTGGTCGGCGCTCGCCCCGGACTCAATGAGTTTCCGCACGCCGCGTTTCTGCCGTCCCCACTGGAGGTTCCACGACGCCGTGACGAAAGGCATGCACATGTTGAGCCGCATGTGCTGCTCGTTCGTGTTCCATTTGCTGAGAAACTTTGAGCCCTGGTCATATTTGCCGAACGGCATCAGGATTCCGGCGCCGAACTGCCAGTCTTTCCAGTTGTAATCAAGTGTGATGACATTATAGTCTTCACCCCAACTGATTTTCTCGCCCCACAGGTCGCGTTGGGCATACTGGTATTCGGCGCCGAGAACAAATCCCCAATGGGCAAGTTGCAGAGAGGCGTTCCCGCTCCAGCCGTTATGATTGATGGTGTAGCCCGTGCCTTTCATCCGCTCCATGCGGTACTGGACGTATCCGCTGACAGTGAGCCATTGCGGAATAATCTCAATCTGCGGCGCGAGGAAGAAAGACAGGTTTTTCAGTCCTCGGCTGTTCTCGTAGGTGGTTATCAGTCTGTCGTCGTTCCATTCGAGCAACGGCGTGATGGCATCAGGTGACGTGAAGGCGCGTATGCCGAAAGAACCGCTTACCCGTGGCAAGTTGAAGCCGTAGCGGAAAGTAAGCATATAGGAGTTTGCCGTCTTCAGGTTCTGGTTGCCGACCCTCCATTGGAAGCCGTCAAGCTGCTGTGGCACTACATTCGTCTCCGCAAGCGTGGGTGTGGATTGCCATGAGGTGAAGTTGAGTCTGAAATTGTGATTCTGATTCGGCGAATATGTGATTGTCGCCTGCGGTCTTGCGCTCCATGAGTGGTTGCCCCGGTCCGATTCTATGAAAAGGAAATCGGTATACTGTGCGCCGATTCCTGCTGTCGCCGACCATTTGCCGAACCGCTGGAAATATTCGGCGAAGAAATACACCTTGTCCTGGCGCTGATGGAATATCTCGCCGTCCAGATTCTCGTAGCGCGAACGGTTGCGGTTGGCAGTGTACGATATTCCGGCGGTTAATCGTGAGTTGTTCCAGTTCTTTATGTAGTCAGCCTCGATGGCGTATGCCTGGTTGCGGTCTTTGATATTGGTGTGGATGTCTGTAAGATATGTCGGTGAAGACGGAAATCGCTCAAGGTAGTCCGAGAATGTACGACCCAAATAGAACGATGTGCTGAAATCAACCACGAGGGTCTGTTTGCGGGCAAAATGCTGCTGGAGATAAAGCGAGAGCGTCGGTCTATGACTTCTGCTGCCTGATATGTCGGTTAGCATTATGTTTTCGCTGCCGTCGTTGAGAGTGAGTAAACCGTCATATTTGGTCTTGTCGGCAAGATTGCTCCACATTGAAAACTCAACGACAAACACAGTAGTATCAGGCTTTATATAGTTGTATGACGCCCACAGATTATTCTGCGTGTTGTCTAAATAACCGCCCAAAGGGGTTTCTGTGCGCGTCAGACTATTGCCGTCAGGGTATGTGAATGTCTCAGAATAATCTCGGTGAGCCGTTATCTTGTTCGTAAGTTTGAAAGCGTTTCCGATTTCAAATTGAGACCTCCCGAAATTGAATTTAGCATCTGCCATGTATTTGCCAAACGCAATATTTAATGCAGGACTGGCCGATACCTGCAGCGAGCCTCCCACAGTAGGGTTGGAAACAATAAAATTCAAGACATAATTGGCGCCTCCGTATCTGAGTCCGGGGTTATCCATCCATTCCACGCGTTTGATTGTCTCGGGAAGCAGGGCTCTGATATTGTCGATGGTTGCCGTGCGGCCGTTTATACGAACCTGGACGGACTGACCGGCGGCTGTGATTTTGCCAAGTGCGTCGCTCACCGATAGCGAGGGTATCATAAGGTTGTTGAGCAGCTGCATGCCGTTCTTCGAGTTTTCAACTGCGCTTTTCGACGGATGGTAAACATCCATATCCGCCTTGCGGATTACTTTCGGAGCCTTTATCACTACCTCCTTGAGCTCCTGCGGAGGGATTGAATCGGCTGTTTCGCCCTGTGCGAGAGCACACAGGATGCAGAGGAGCACAAATACGAATACTAAGAAATATTTCATGTCTTTGCTGTCATTTGTTATAATGACGCAAAAGTACTCCGCTTTGTGACAAAAATTCTCAACAAATGTTGAGAGCACGTAATTATTTTGAAAAACCCTCTTGTTTTTTGCGGAGGCGGCTCAGGTGAGTCGGCGTGATGTTGAGCACCGAGGCGATGTCCTTGAGCGAAAACAGATCGAAAAGATTCGGGTCGCGGCGCAGGAGGTCATCGTAGCGTTCCTGCGGAGTCTTGCAGTAGATGTCTTTCATGCGGTCATAGACCGTGTCGAAGATTGCGCGCGTGCTGTCTTCGATAATCTCCTTGAGCTTAGCGTCGTGACGCATCTGCTCGGCGATACGTTCCGACGGGATGCAGTAGATGTCGCAGGGAGTGGTGGCGATGATGGAGCAGCGCGATTTCTGCCGGTATAGTGAAAATGGAAAGTCGCAGACAAATTGTCCTGCGAATTCAAGCCCTACGACGTGCGGT
>JAGBDG010000026.1 GCA_017937625.1 Muribaculaceae bacterium
AGATACAGGACGCCGTCCGCACGGCGCGCCCCACGTGCATGTGCAGCGTGCCACGCTTCTGGGAGAAGGTCTACACCGCCATCCAGGAAAAAATCGGCAACATGAAAGGCTTGCAGAAGACCATGGTGCAGCGCGCCCTCAAGACAGGCATGCGACGCAACCTCGAGTACGTCCGCCTTGGTCTGCGTCCGCCCCGGCTGCTTGAGCTGGAATACAGGTTCTTCGACCGCCAGATTTTCAGCAAGCTCCGCCACGCCATAGGCATCGACCACGGCAACATGTTCCCGACGGCTGGCGCGCCCCTGTCGTCGACCATAGTCGAGTTCCTGCGCAGCTGCGGCATCGACATCGTCGTAGGCTACGGACTTTCCGAGACCACGGCTACCGTGAGCTGCTATCCCGACGTGGGCTATGAGATAGGCTCCGTCGGCACCGTGCTCCCCAACGTGCAGGTCAAGCTCGGCGAGGAGAACGAGATTCTCGTCAAGGGTCCGACCGTCATGCGCGGCTACTACAACCGCCCCGAGGAGAACGCCCGCGCATTCACCGACGACGGCTGGTTCCGCACCGGCGACGCCGGTCTAATCGACCACAACGGCGCCCTCATCCTGACCGAACGCATCAAGGATCTCTTCAAGACCTCTAACGGCAAATACATCGCCCCGCAGGCTATCGAGAGCCGCCTGGGCGAGGACAAGTACATCGAGCAGGTTGCCGTCATCGGCGACCAGCGGAAATATGTCACAGCCATCATCATCCCCGCCTTCGAGGCACTCAAGGAGTACGCCCGCAGCAAGGGCATACACTTCGACTCCATCGAGGACCTTGTGCAGAACTCCGAGATACGCAAGTTCATCGGCGAGCGCATCGAACGCCTCCAGAAAGGACTTGCAAGTTTCGAGAAAATCAAGAAGTTCACCCTCCTTCCCAAGGAATTCACCATCGAGAACGGCGAGCTGACCAATACCCTGAAGATACGGCGTCCTGCCATCAACAGCATCTACGCCGACGATATAGAAGCAATGTACTGCTGAGATGAAACAGAATTCGATAATCGCGCAAGGCGCCGAACCTGAGAAAGCTATCCTCATAGGTCTCGTCACCCCCACACAGGACGAGGCGAAGGCAGCCGAATATCTTGCCGAACTCGCTTTTCTCGCCGATACAGCCGGCGCCGAGAGCGTGGCACAGTTCACGCAGAAGCTCGACTATCCCAACCCGCGCACTTTCGTGGGCAAAGGCAAGCTCGACGAGATAAAGAAATACATCGAGGACCGCGGCGACATCGCCCTCGCCATCTTCGACGACGACCTCTCCACAAAGCAGGTGGTCAACATCGAGCGCGAGCTGGGCGTGAAAGTTCTCGACCGCACCACCCTCATCCTCGACATCTTCGCCAAGCGGGCGCAGACGGCGAGCGCGAAGACTCAGGTGGAGCTGGCGCAGTACCAGTATCTCCTGCCGCGGCTCACCCGAATGTGGACACACCTCGAGCGCCAGCGCGGCGGCGTGGGCATGCGCGGACCCGGCGAGACGCAGCTCGAGACCGACCGCCGAATCATCCTCAACAAAATCTCGCTC
>JAGBDG010000245.1 GCA_017937625.1 Muribaculaceae bacterium
ATCTTCTAAGGCGCGAGCCGGATGAGGCTCTGGCGATAGGCAACTCCATAATCGACCTGCGGCAGGGCGTGCGCTACTGCCGTATCTGCCATAATATCAGCGAGCAGGAGGTGTGTCCGATATGCGCGTCGCCGCGTCGCGACTCATCACTTGTATGCGTGGTCGAAAGTGTCCGCGATGTCATGAGTGTGGAGAACACAAGGCAGTACACTGGCGTTTATCATGTATTGGGAGGTCTCATATCTCCTGTCGACGGCGTCGGTCCGGACATGCTCGCCATTGCATCGCTTGTCGAACGTGCGCGCAGCGGAAGCGTAAGGGAAGTCATACTCGCCACCGGAGCCACTGTCGAGGCGGACACCACAAACTTCTATATCTACCGTCTGCTATCCCGCGAGGCGCCGGAGGTAAAGGTTTCCCAGATAGCCCGCGGCGTCTCGGTCGGCAACGAGCTCGAATACACAGACGAGGCTACGCTGGCGCGTTCTCTCATTTCGCGAACACCCTTTGAACTCTGAAACAATGGCATACTCTCTCAAAACCGATAAAATCCGGCTTCGTGCCATAGAGCGCGAGGATCTTGATACGCTGTATCTTCTCGAAAACGACATGTCCGAGGCTGGCTCTGCCGTCACGAACCAGCCTGTAAGCCGGATGATGCTCTGGAACTATATAGAGAATTATTCGGCGGATATCGCCGCCGACGGTCAGCTGCGCCTCATGATTGAGGATGCCGGCGGTAATACCGTCGGGGCTGTTGACATCAGCGACTACGACCCATTCAACCGTCGCGGATTCGTCGGCATATCCATTCTTCCTTCCTGCCGTCGCCGAGGCTATGCGGCTGACGCGCTCGCGCTTCTGTGCGATTACGCCGCCAATACTCTCGGAATGCATCAGCTTGCGGCAATCGTAGATGTTGACAACGAGCCCTCGCGCAGCCTTTTCGTTTCGGCAGGATTCAAATCCTGCGGCAGACTCCGTTCATGGCTCCGCCGCGGCAAGACTTACTCTGACGCGCAGATTTACCAGAAACTATTCTGAAAGATGAACGATATACCCCAAACCGGCAACAGCGCCGAACCCCGAAAGAGTCTCCTTGAAGAGGCTGACGGCAACTGGCTTCAGGCAGGAGTGATGTATTTCGACCGCTTGCCCATTCCGCGTCCTCTGAGGACATTACTCAAAGGTATGCTGATAGTAGTGGCTGCTCTCACGGCTCTATGCGCGTTGCTCTGGCCGCTTGTCATGCGTCTGCTCTGACTCAATGAGCAGGAGCTCTCGCTTTTTTTATGTGCTCATATTCTTAAAAACTATCCTAAATCGTCAATGTCTTTCCTTCCCGCCTGATTTTTTTGTAATTTTGCAGTTCCGATTGGCTTGTCCGATGAAAAGAAAGAATGTCATTATGCTTATTACGCTGCTTTGTGCGGTATTCATGTCCGCGCAACGAGCTTCCGCATTGTCGTTCAATCTCGATTCCATAGCCACCTGGGGCAAGTTTCCGCGTTTCTGTGTCAACACTTACCGATGGGGCGACAAGTTCTTCAACGGCTACGATACCGCTTACGTCCAGTCAACCGGGTATAAGTTCAATATAAAGGTGAGTGCCGACAGCTGGCTCGACGGCTATAACTTCATGCTTCCCAACCGGACGACTATCCTCATGCACTCCGACCCGTCCACTTCTGTCGGTCTGCATCTGACATACCTTGCCGTGACGGCGGGCTATGATGTCAATATAAGTCAGATTATCTCCGGTTCAAAAAAATCGCGCAAACGATGGCGCTTCGGCTTCAACTGCATGCTGTTCGCTGCTGAAGTGTATTATACCCGCAACGACGTCGGCACGACAATCAAGCGTTTCGGTCCGAGGGACAGTCATGAAAGGTACGATATACCTTTCGATGGCATCGACAATACGACACTCGGAGTCGACGCCTACTACTTTTTCAACCATAAGCGCTATTCCGAGGCGGCTACGTTCAACTACAGCCGTTTACAGAAGAAAAGTCAGGGCGCGTTCTATACCGGTCTTTCTTTCTACAGCCAGAAACTCGATTTCGATTTCTCGACAGTGCCGGAGAATCTTCAGCAGTATATCCCGGAGACATGGCAGGAACGCCACTACAAGGTGAACACGTTCAACTACGCGGTGCGGCTCGGCTACGGCTACAACTGGGTGTTCGCTCCTAAATGGGTTCTCGGCGTCAGCGAATCGCCGATTATCGGCATACGCAAGGGATTTGTAAACAGTGCCATTGAGAAAGTATCCCTATCGCTCTACAACCGTATGAAACTCTCGGTGGTGTGGAACAGCGGGCGTTTCTTTTTCGGGGCGTCAGGAAAGTTCGATCTCGCTATAGTCAATGACAGGAAGACCACCTACGCCGGCGGTATACTCAGCGGCGAGGCAGTCTTCGGAATACGTTTCAATCTTTGGTAAAACCCGTTACGCCAGAAACGGAGGCTGTCATTCTATCATGGCGAGGAAATCGTCTTCGGATATAATGGGGATGCCGAGTTTCCGAGCTTTCTCGAGTTTTGCCGGTCCCATGTTGTCGCCTGCAAGCACATAGTCGGTCTTTCCTGATATGGAACCCACGTTCTTTCCGCCGTGAGCCTCTATCATGTTCTTGTGCTCGTCGCGCGAATGACGGGCGAACACTCCGCTGATGACAAATGATTTCCCCTGCAGAGCGTCGGACAGAGCCTTTGATCCGCTGCCCTCAGGCATGCTCATCTGCACTCCGGCAGCACGCAGGCGCTCTACGATGCGGCGGTTGTCCTCGTCGGCGAAATAGCCTTCGATTGCCAGCGCGATACGCGGTCCCACGTCTTCGATAGCCTCGAGTTCGGCGGCTTTCATCGACATGAGACGGTCGATATTGCCGGCTGCCTTCGCGACTTTTTTAGCCGTCGTCTCGCCTACGTATGGGATTGAGAGAGCGAAGACAACGCGGTCGAAAGGCACGTTGCGGCTCGCGGCTATGCCGTCGATGATTCGCTGTGCGCTTCTGTCGCCGAATCCCTCTATTGTCATAAGCTGGTCGGCGGTGAGGTCGTATAGGTCGGCGATGTCGCTGACGAAGCCATGGGCATGGAGGGCTGCCGCCGTTTCCTCGCCTATACCGTCGATGTTCATCATTCGTCTGCCCACGAAGTGCTCGATGCGACCAACAATCTGCGGCACGCATCCGCGCTTGTTGGGACATACCCATGCAGCCTCGCCCTCGACGCGCACAAGGGGAGTGCCGCATGCGGGGCAATGGCTGACAAAACGCACAGGCTCTGCGCCAGCTGCCCGGCTGCTGACGTCGACTCCTGTAATCTTCGGTATGATTTCTCCTCCTTTCTCAACATACAGCATGTCGCCCTCGTGGATGTCGAGAGCAAGCATGATGTCCTCGTTGTGGAGCGAGGCACGCTTGACGACGGTGCCGGAAAGGAGGACAGGCTCAAGGTTGGCGACAGGGGTGATGATACCCATGCGACCGACGTCGAACGATACGAAACGCAGGCGTGTGAGCGCGCGCTCGGCGGAAAACTTATATGCCACAGCCCATCGCGGCGATTTGGCGGTGAAGCCCAGATTGAGCTGCTGCCTGAGCGAGTCTACCTTGAAGACAAGTCCGTCGGTTGCCACAGGCAGCTCGCGGCGAGCCTTGTCCCAGTAGTTGATATAGTCGTCGACTTCCTTGAGTGTGTACAGACGGGTCATCGCTTCCGATACCTTGAAGCCCCATGAGCGGGCGGCAGCCATGTTGTCGTAGTGGTTGTCGTAGGGAAGATTGTCGCCGAGGAGATAGTAGAGATAAGCGTCGAGTCCGCGTCGGGCAACTTCGGCGGGACTCTGCAGCTTGAGAGTTCCCGACGCTGCGTTGCGCGGGTTGGCGAACGGCGCCTCACCTTCAGCCTCGCGGCGCGCGTTGAGTCTTTCGAATGCGGCGAACGGCAGAAGCACCTCGCCGCGTATCTCGAAGAAGTCAGGATAGCCGCTACCCTGCAGCTGCAGGGGTATGCTCGGTATAGTCTTTATATTGTCGGTGACGACATCGCCTTTCTCTCCGTCGCCTCGTGTGACGGCGCGCACGAGTCTGCCGTGTTCGTAGATAAGCGAAATGCCCAGTCCGTCGAACTTCATCTCGCCGACAATCACGGTTTTTTCGCCTGCGAGAGCGTCGTCGACGCGGTGTACCCACTGGTCGATTTCATCTATCGAGTAGGTATTGCCGAGCGAGAGCATGGGGTAGACATGTTGCGCCTGCGCGAAACCGCTGCTGATGTCCGAGCCGACTCTCTGCGTGGGTGAGTTGGGGTCGTATGCCTCAGGATGACGCTTCTCGAGTTCTTCAAGCTCTTTCATGAGCAGGTCAAACTCGCGGTCGGAAATCTCGGGCGAATTGGCGACGTAGTAGTTGTAGTTGTGTCTGTGCAGTTCGGAGCGCAGGTGCTCTATTCTGGATATTTCGTTGTTGTCCATTATCTTATATTATGTCTGTAAGGTCAGAGTCCGGTGACTTTGTCAGGATTGCGTGCTATATAGTCTTTCCACGATTTCGGTCCTTTGGCAATCGCAGGGCGTTGCGACTCATAGAAGTGGCAAAGCGCCGCCGCAAGCGCGTCGGTGGCGTCGAGCTTGGGCAGCAGGCTGTCGCGGTCGATGCCGAGCATGCGCACAAGCATCTCGCATACCTGTTCTTTCGAGGCTGCGCCGTTGCCTGTTATAGCCTGCTTGATTTTTCGCGGTTCATATTCGGTGATGGGAACTTCTCGGGAGAGTGCCGCTGCCATTGCGACGCCTTGTGCGCGTCCGAGTTTGAGCATCGACTGTACGTTCTTGCCGAAAAACGGTGCCTCGATGGCAAGCTCGTCCGGACAGTACTGCTCGACAAGCATGCGCACGCGTTCGTAGATGCGTGCCAGACGCATATAATGGTCGCCGATTTTGCTGAGCTCAATCAGTCCCATCGCTATCATCTGAGGCTTCTTGCCATATACGCCGAGAATGCCGTAGCCCATGGTGTTTGTGCCCGGGTCTATGCCGAGGATGATACGGTCGGCTGTACGTACGGCAGGGTCTGTCATTGCCTGGAGGGGTCGTGAATTACATCCAGTGTGCTCTCGAAAAGTCCTACCGACTGTCCCCACTGTTTTCCGATGAGATTGTAGATATGCGGGAGTACGTCAGCGCGGAAGTCGTCGAGAACTTTCTGCGAGGGAGCGCGCATCTGCAGTGCGAAAGTGCGCTGTTCGTTGCCGTTGATGTCTTTTTCGGCGGGAGCGCGCATTTCTGTCAGCAGGGCGGAGTGGAGCCCGGAGCTGTCGGAGAGAGGAAGGTATGTCTGTGTGATAAACTCGATGAACGCTTCCGATATCCGTGCATCGACACAGAACGTCGTGTTTACAAGTATCATTTTTTCGCTTTTGGTCTGTTGAGGCGCCGACGTATACAACGCACGACGAACGACAGATGGTTCGCCGTGGTGGTGAAAAATCCGTAGTATGTCGACATTATTTTGAACCGCTCTATCAGCGACGGTATCTTGTTGCGGGTGGTGAGACCTTCGTTGAGGTAGTCCACGAGATAGGTGTCGGTAAGCCCGACGTTCTTGCGCGAATGCTGCAGGCAGCGTATGCACCACTCGAAATCAGCCGAGAAACGATATTCAGTGCGGTAGAAACCGGATATGTGGCGCAGGGGTATAAATGCCTGATGACACACGAGCATACCTTTCGAGAAGCTCTGCAAGGTCAGCTTGTCGGGAGCAGTCAGATGCCGGGGTCCGAGCGGATTGCCGTTGTTGTCGACTATGAGTGTCTGTCCGTAGACTATGCCGGGGAATTTCGACCTGATGATGGCGTCTCTGATTTTTTCAAGTGTGTCCGGACTGTGGAACTTGTCGCCGGCGTTAAGAAAAATGAGGTATCGCCCGTTCGTTGACGCGATGCCTTTGTTCATCGCGTCGTAGAGCCCGTTGTCGCGTTCGGATATTACCGTGCGCTGCGGATTGCAGTGGCTTTCGAGAATGTCGAGTGTGCGGTCTTTCGAAGCACCGTCTACAATCAGATGCTCGTAATCCTTACACGTCTGGCTGTCGACACTCTCGAGCGTTCGCTCAATCGTATCCTGCGCGTTATATGTAGCTGTAATAATCGCGAAGAGAGGCACCATACTTATTTCAGGACATTTCTTATTACGGGTGCTACAAGGCTTTCCATAACGGCATAACCTTCCGCAACAGGATGTACTCCGTCGTTTGTATATTCAGGTCGCAGGCTGCGTCCGTCATCCGCAAGCATTGCCTTATAGTAGTCGACAAACGGGATTTTCTGTTCTTTGGCGTATGCTGCTATGCGTCTGTTGAGGTCTTCTATCTTTTCGGGCGCGTCTTTGATGTCCTTGTTCCATCCGAATTCCGAGCAGGGGAGTGTGGAGGTCAGTATGACTTTGATTTTATTAGCTTTCGCTATCTCTACCATCGATTTTATGTTGCCCATGGTCTTTTCGGCATCGTATTTGTGCGAATTCTCGGCAATGTCGTTTGTTGCGGCGTTGATGACAACCAAAGCAGGATGTAGTTCTACCACGTCTTCGCGGAAGCGCGAAAGAAACTGATAGGTTGTCTGTCCGCTGATACCGCGCCCTATATAGCCATTGTCAGTGAAGAATGCGGCGCTGCGCTGAGGCCACAGCTCTGTGATCGAGTTGCCGAAGAATACCACGCGTTTTTTGTCGGCTGGCTTTGATTTGATTTCCTCGTTTGACTGTGCGTATGTGTCGAACATCGCCCAGTCGGGCTTGAGCGCATTTGCTGTGAGCGCTGTAATGGCTACTGCGAAAGATAGCAGGATAGTCTTTGCGTTGGTTTTCATTGTTTAAAGATATATGCACAAAAATAGCACTAATTTTTCTCATGCGCAAGTTTTCAGGCGGCAACAAAAAGAAAGCGCGGCCGTATGGACCGCGCTTATGCTTTTTGTGATAACCGTTTATGCGTTCTTTACTTTCTCAACAACTGCTGCGAAAGCTGCGGGGTTGTTGAGTGCAAGGTCGGCGAGGACTTTACGGTTGATTTCGATACCGCTCTTGTGGATGAGTCCCATGAGCTTGGAGTAGCTCAGATCGTGCATGCGGGCTGCTGCGTTGATACGCTGGATCCAGAGGGCACGGAAGTTGGCTTTGTTGTCTTTGCGGTCGCGGTATGCGTATGTAAGACCTTTTTCCCATGTGTTTTTGGCAACGGTCCATACATTGCGGCGGCTGCCGTAGTAGCCTCTTGTAAGTTTGAGGATTTTCTTGCGGCGTGCGCGCGAAGCGACGTGATTGACTGATCTTGGCATTGTTTCAGAAGTTTTTGAATGTTAGCGTCCGGTATTCTGCGGCTCTTTTTTGCTAAGCACTCGGTTAATAATGAAATTACAATAACACGAATTAATTTGAAAACAGCTTTCGGAGCTTATTTCATACCGAGAAGAGCTTTTACGCTTGCTACGTCAACGCGGTTGATAAGACCGGTGTGCGTGAGGTTGCGTTTCTGCTTTTTGGTTTTCTTGGTCAAGATGTGGCTCTTGAATGCGTGTTTTCTTTTGATTTTTCCTGATCCGGTAAGGGCGAACCTCTTTTTGGCACCGGAGTTAGTTTTAATCTTGGGCATTGCTTTGTTTGTTAATTTGTTAATTCGAGTTGTATAATCGTGACGCTGCACGTAGCGTCAAATTATTTCTTTTTTGGCGAAAGCATGATCGTCATGCGCTTGCCTTCGAGAACAGGCATCTGTTCTACCTTGCCGTAGTCTTCGAGGTCGTTGGCGAAACGGAGGAGAAGAACCTCGCCCTGTTCCTTGAAAAGAATCGAACGACCCTTGAAGAACACGTACGCCTTGACTTTGGCGCCTTCCTGAAGGAAGCCAATGGCATGCTTGAGCTTGAAGTTGTAGTCGTGGTCGTCGGTCTGGGGTCCGAAACGGATTTCCTTGACCACTACCTTTGTCGACTTCGCCTTTATTTCCTTGGCTTTCTTCTTCTGCTGGTAGAGGTACTTCTGGTAGTCAAGTACCTTGCATACAGGGGGATCTGCCTGGGCGGAAATCTCGACGAGGTCAAGCTCCAGTTCTTCGGCGATATGCCTTGCTTCCTGAATGGAGTAGATTCCCGGAGTGACATTATCACCTACAAGCCTTACCTCGCGGGCACGAATGTACTCGTTGATGTTGTTCGGGGCTTGTTTTGCCTGGCGCGGGTCTCTCCGCTGCTGAGGAGCGGGATTGGGTTTACGGGGACCGCTGCCGGGTGCCGGACGCTGCGCGGCGGGATTGAAAGGTGGTTTTTTCTCCATTCAGAGGGGTTATTAGTTAATCATTTCTTTGACTTCCTTAGTCAAAAGTTCTGCAAAGTTAGCAATTTTCATCGAACCTAAGTCACCTTCGCCCGGTTTTCTTACAGAAACTTCGCCATTTTGCTCTTCTTTTTCGCCTACGACGAGCATATAGGGGACTTTTTTGAGCTGATTGTCGCGAATCTTGCGTCCGAGAGTCTCGTTGCGCGAGTCGATTTCGACGCGGATTTCGCTTTCCTCAAGCTCGTCGGCGACTTTCTTGGCGTAGTCGAGATATTTGTCGCTGACGGGGATGATGACAGCCTGCTCGGGAGCGAGCCACAGGGGGAAATGACCTGCCGTGTGTTCGAGAAGTACTGCTACGAAACGTTCCATAGAGCCGAACGGGGCACGGTGGATCATAACGGGACGGTGCTTTGCGTTGTCGCTGCCGGTATATTCGAGCTCGAAGCGTTCGGGCAGGTTGTAGTCTACCTGAATAGTGCCGAGCTGCCAGCGGCGTCCGATGGCGTCGCGTACCATGAAGTCGAGTTTGGGACCGTAGAAAGCAGCCTCGCCGAGCTCTGTGCGGGCGTTGATGCCTTTCTCGGCGCATGCCTCGATGATAGCCTGCTCAGCCTTGTGCCAGTTCTCGTCAGAACCGATGTATTTCTCCTTGTGCTTCGGGTCGCGGAGCGATATCTGAGCCTCGTAGTTGTTGAACTTCAGAGCCTTGAAGATATAGAGGATGATGTCCATGACCTTGAGGAACTCGTCCTTGATCTGCTCGGGAGCGCAGAAGATGTGGGCGTCGTCCTGCGTAAAACCGCGTACACGTGTCAGTCCGTGGAGCTCGCCCGACTGCTCATAGCGGTAGACGGTGCCGAACTCTGCGAGGCGCAGGGGCAGGTCGCGGTACGAGCGCGGAAGCGCACGGAAAATCTCGCAGTGGTGAGGGCAGTTCATAGGCTTGAGGAGGTATTCCTCGCCTTCTTCCGGCGTGTGGATGGGCTGGAAGGAGTCCTTGCCGTACTTGGCATAGTGACCGGAAGTAACATAGAGCTGCTTGTTGCCGATATGCGGGGTGATTACCTGAAGGTAACCGTATTGTTTCTGAATCTTGCGGAGGAACTGCTCGAGGCGGTCGCGCAGAGCTGCGCCCTTGGGGAGCCAGAGAGGAAGACCGGCGCCTACTTTCGACGAGAAGGCGAAAAGTTCCATTTCCTTGCCGATCTTGCGGTGGTCGCGTTTCTTAGCTTCTTCCAGAAGTGCGAGATACTCGTCGAGCATCGATTTTTTCGGGAAGGTTATGCCGTATACGCGGACGAGCTGCTTGCGCTTCTCGTCGCCTCTCCAGAACGCGCCTGCGAGCGACATTATCTTCGCTGCCTTGATGGGCGCTGTAGTTGGAATGTGCGGACCGCGGCAGAGGTCGGTGAAGTTGCCCTGGGTGTATGTGGTGATGTGTCCGTCCTCGAGTTCGCTGATGAGCTCGCACTTGTATTCTTCGTTCTTGTCGCCGAAGAATTTCAGTGCGTCAGCCTTGCTGATGTCGGCGCGGACAATCTTCTGGTTCTGCTTTGCGAGCTCGAGCATCTTTGCCTCGATTTTTGCAAAGTCATCGCTTGTAATCTTGTTGTCGCCCGGATCGATGTCGTAGTAGAAACCGTTTTCGATAGCCGGACCTATGCCGAAACGTACACCGGGATAGAGCTCCTGCAGCGCTTCTGCAAGAAGGTGTGCCGAGCTGTGCCAGAAGGCATGCTTGCCTTCCGGGTCTTCCCATTTGAAAAGTTTAATGCTGGCATCCGATTCGACGGGGCGCGAAAGGTCCCATTCCTCGTCGTTGACGCTTGCCGCGAGGACTTCACGCGCAAGACGCGGAGATATCGCTTCTGCTATCTCGAGAGGCGTCGTGCCGGCTTCAAATTCCTTGACGCTATTGTCGGGAAATGTGATTTTTATCATGTCGTTTGATGTTAAGCAACTTCAGTTTTGCAAGGTTTTGAACACCTTGCGTCAAAATCAGCCGCAAAGATAACGATTTTATCTGAATTTTCCCAATGTCAGGACATATTTCATCGAAACTGCTGTTCCGATGTCAGTCTTTGGGAGTTTTGTCCGTACAGCCGTGGGTGCGGTTGTTGAGGATGAAGAGAGCGGTCGCACCAATCAATGCGAATGGGACTCCGGCGAGGGCGGGGGAGGCGAGTCCGAAACCGGCATTTATGACAGCGCCGCCGACAGCCGCCGACATGGCGTTGCTCACGTTGAAGGCTATCTGTATGCCCGCTCCGCCGAGCATCTCACCTCCTTTGGCATAGCGCACGATAAGGTATTGCAGCGGTCCGCCGAGACCGAACAGACAGCCTGTGGCGAGGAACGTGAGAAGAAGCACGAGCCACTTGACATCGGCGAAAAAGTATATCGCGGGCATGATTGCCAGCAGCAATGCGGCTATCCACGCCGGGATTATCGCCGCGTTGAACCGGTCGGCGAGCTTGCCCGCGATATAATTGCCGAACACCATGCCGCATCCGGCAAGAGTCATCACGGGCGTCATCTGCGCGCCGGTGAAGTGGGCGACATCCGTCATGACCGGCTCGATGTAGCTGAACCAGCAGTAGACGCTCGCCTGACCGAAGAACACTCCCGTGTAGATGAGCCACGGCTGATAGTGACGGAGGAAAGCGAACTGTCCCTTTATTCCGGTGTCTGGCAATGCTGCGAGCACGGGCATGAGCTGGCGTATTGATATGTATGCCGCGAGACCGAACGCGGCGACAATGGCGAATGCGACACGCCATGATGCCACGTTGCTCACGAAAGTTGCACCGGGAACACCCACCACATTGGCAACGGTCATGCCTCCGACAAGTACCGCCACAGCCTGAGCGCCCTTGCCGCTTCCTGCAAGACGGGAGCATACTATAGCGCCGGCTCCGAAATATGCTCCATGTGGCAGTCCGGATATGAAGCGCGCCACAAGAAGGACACCGAAGTTTGGCGCGAGGGCAGCGAGCGTGTTGCCGATGACTATGAAACCGGCAAGCAGCATCATAAGTTTCTTGAGAGGCATCCGACGCAGCAGAATAAGAGAAGGGGCGCCGACGGCAACCCCTAAAGAATACATTGATATAAGATGTCCGGCTTTGACGATGTTTATGCCGAGCGAATCAGCCACATCGCCAAGTATGCCCATCATGCCGAACTCGGCGATTCCCAGCGCGAAAGTGCCAATTGCCAGGGCAATCAGACTATGCTTCATACGGTGTTATCTGCGTTTGCGTCGGACGGAGCGGGTGGCGTTGCCGCTGTTCGACGATGCCTTCTGAACCTTGGGCTCTTTTGTTTTCTTCGACGAGCGCTTCGACGAGCGCTTGGGAGCGCGGGTCTTGGAGGTCTTTTCCGTGACGCTTTCTTTGACGTTCTCGTTGGAGGCGCTGTCGGAAGCTACCTTCTCGGCTGCCTCTCGCTTGGCGAGCACTTCCTCGCGCGAAGGCACCCACAGCTTTTTCTCGAAGTCGTCGAGACGGCTCTGAATGCTGTCCTGAGCGCGCTTGAGGGCGTCGGGATCTGAGTACATCTGAACCATCGACTTGTTCTTGAGGTTGCGGGTCTTGTATATCTCGCCGTCGTACATGTTGAGGGTGAAGAAATCATCGTATGTACATGTGGGCAGATTGTTGTCGTCGTCGACGAATATGGTCTGCGCTGCGAGGAAAGGACGGAGATCAGAGAACTTGACCCAGAACATGGGGTATTTCAGCGCGTCGCCGAAGTCGCCGGAGCGGTGGAGTACGGGGCAGATTGCCTCGACAACCGGCTTGAGGCGGTTGGAGCGTGTGTCGAATTCCCAGCGTTCTATTACGAAGTAGGAGAGCACCTCGTTGGTCGGTACGTCCGACGGCTCGATGTTGAACTTCGGGTTCTTCTCCGTGGAGCCCTTGGCGTCGGTGTATGGAATGTAGAATCGGTCGAGGACGTCGCGCACCTTCACGCGGTACTGGTCGGTGAAGACCTCTCGTCCGTCGAGGTATTCGTAAGCGGGGATGCGATTCTCGGCGAGAAGACGCATTATGATGCGGAAGAAGTTCTCCTGACCGTCGACAGGTTCTTCCGGAAAATAGAGGGCGGCGTTTTTGTCCTTGTCAAGATCTATGTCGCGGTAGA
>JAGBDG010000246.1 GCA_017937625.1 Muribaculaceae bacterium
AGCGCAACATGAGCCTCGACCAGATTGTAGGCTACATCGCAGGCATCGTCAAGGCTCGTGCCGCTGAAGGCAACAACTTCGGCACAGTCCTCATCCCCGAAGGTCTCATCGAGTTCATCCCCGAGTTCAAGCGCCTCATCGGCGAGCTCAACGAGCTTCTTGGCGCCAACAAGGACAAGGTTGCCGGCATGAATCAGGCAGAGCTCACCGAATTTATCCTCACCAACCTCTCGCCCGAGAATGTCGCATCTCTCAAGCAGCTCCCCGAAGGCGTGGCAAAGCAGCTCATGCTCGACCGCGACCCCCACGGCAACGTACAGGTTTCTCTCATCGAGACCGAGAAGCTTCTCAGCGAGATGGTGGCACAGCGCCTCAAGGATGACAAGGAATTCAAGGAATGCGGCGGCAAGTTCTCAGCTCTCCACCACTTCTTCGGTTACGAAGGACGCTGCGCCGACCCCTCGAACTTCGACGCCGACTACTGCTACTCGCTGGGATACAACGCTTCCGCGCTCATCAATGCCGGCGTGACAGGCTACATGTCGTCTATACGCAACCTCGTGAAACCTGCTGTACAGTGGATTCCGGGCGGTATACCTATCACAATGATGATGAACATCGAGCGCCGCAACGCCGAAGACAAACCCGTTATCCAGAAAGCGCTCGTCCGTCTCGACGGCACCCCATTCAAGAAGTTTGCCGAAAAACGCGACCAGTGGGCACACAACACATGCTACATGTACCCCGGTCCTATCCAGTATTTCGGTCCGGCAGAAGTATGCGACCAGCCTTCGATGACACTCAAGTACGAGCACATGTCGAAATAACATTCACACTTCCAAATATCAGCTTGCAGACGCGATGCTCACGGGCATCGCGTCTTTTTATGCGGCAAAACTATGCCTGCCGACATCAAAAAAAGACAATTTATTACAGTTTCTAAAAAGATAAGTACTAATTTTGCAGGGAAATTTTAGACAATAGGATATTTATATGAGAATACACATACTCGCACTGTTTCTTGCTTTTTCGGTTTCCATACAATCGGGCCTCGCGCAGAGCCTTCTGCACCTCGACGGAGAAGAAGCCACTTCGATAGGTATCTATATCAAGGACCTCCGTACAGGAAAAGTCATCGCTCAGCAGAATCCTCAGCTGGCTCTGACGCCGGCTTCCGTCATGAAGGCTGTCACCACCGCCACTGCTCTTTCCATCTGTGGCGCTGACACATGCTTCACCACTGCCGTAGGGCTGTCGGGTAAGGTCAACGACGGAGTGTGCCACGGCGACCTCGTAGTTAGTTCATGCGCCGACCCGACGCTCGAGAGCGACAATTTCAAGAACAACAAAGGCTTCTGCGACCGCGTAGTCGCTGCCCTGCGCGACCGCGGCATCCGCCGAATCGAGGGCACCATAGTCGTAGACCAGCGCCTGCGTGACGCCGGACCGAACCTGCAGTGGGAGGTCGAGGACATAGCGTGGTCGTACGGTGCCGCACTCCACGGCTTCAACTGGCGCGACAACACCGTCACCGTCACTCCAGCGACTGGCGAGGTTGTCCCCGAGGCTCCCGGACTCGAGGTGTGCGTCGAGAAAGCCGCCGACAACGACATAGTACGAGGCGCCTTCAGCAACCGTCTGACAATCTTCGTCCGCGACCCCGACAAAAAGGACTGGAAAGAAAACGTCACAGTACCCGATCCCGCCGCCGTCTTCACCTGCCAGATGCGCCGCGCCCTTGAGAACGCCGGCATTGAGGTGGGTGACGTCCGAGCATGCGCCGACACTTCCTTCACAACCGTCTACATCCACCGCTCGCCAATCTTCGGCGACATCATGCACAGCCTGATGGTGCGCTCCGACAACCTCTTCGCCGAGGGTATGCTCCGCTCCATAGCCCCCGCAAGCTCCCGTGAGACTGCTATCAAGCGCGAGCGCGCCCTGTGGCAGGAAAGAGGTGTAAGCCCACGCCATGCAACCATCAAGGACGGCAGCGGACTCGCACGCAGCAACCGCCTGACGCCGCTGTTCATCGCCAGCGTCCTCGAATGGATGGCAAAATCGCCAATGGGCGACACCTACACCTCCTTTTTCCCGCGCGCCGGCAAGGAAGGCACCATGCGCGGATTCCTCGCCAAATCGCCGCTTGCCGGAAGCATAGCCCTCAAGACGGGCAGTGTAGGCGGCGTGCAGTGTTATGCCGGATATAAGTTCGACAACAACGACAAGCCCACACACGTCATCGTCATCATGGTCAACAGCTTTTTCTGTCCGCGCCGTCAGGTACGCACAGCCTCGGAAAAGCTTCTCAAAGACTTATTCCTCAAAAAATAATACACATGTCAGAAACAGCACGACTGATAGAGCTCGCCCTCGAGACAGAGGGACTGCTCCGCATCCTCGCCGCCCGCGATAGCAAAGAGGCGCGCCAGAAGCTCCGCCAATGCATCGAAGAACTCAGGGACCGCACCGAAGCTTACCTCGCAGAAGCCCCCGAAGACAAGCCCTGCGTATCCTTCGAACTGGACGAGCCCTTGAGCATCCGCGAGCTCCTCACGCCCGCCATGCAGACGCGTTTCCGCGACAGCCTCTTCCACGGCAACGCCGACGACTTCGACGATACCATAGGCATCCTCAGCGACATGAGCTCGTACGGCGAGGCTGAGGACTACCTCCTGAACGACATGATGTGGAACCGCGACGACGCCGACGTCAGCGAGTTCCTCGGTATCCTCTCGGCAAACATGCCCCGATGAGCGCCGGCAAGCTGTTCATTGTGCCTACACCCGTAGGCAACCTCGGTGACATGTCGCCAAGAGCCATAGAGACCTTGCGCGATGCTTCGCTGATTCTTGCCGAGGACACCCGCACGTCAGCCCCGCTGATGAAGCGCTTCGATATAACCACCCCGATGGCGAGTCATCACAAATTCAATGAGCACAAAGACCTCTCGCCCATCCTCGACCGTATAGCCGCCGGCGAGAACATCGCTCTTATCTCCGATGCCGGTACCCCGGGTATATCCGATCCAGGCTTTATGCTATCGCGAGAATGCCGCAGAAAAGGGCTGACTGTAGAAACGCTCCCAGGTCCGACCGCATTCGTACCTGCTCTTGTCAACTCCGGGTTGCCCTGCGACCGTTTCTTCTTCGAGGGCTTCCTGCCGCCGAAGAAAGGACGCGCGACTCGTATGGAATTCCTCGCCGCACTTCCCGTAACATTCATAATCTATGAATCGCCTCTGCGCGTGGCTCGCACTCTCACCGAACTCGCCCAATACTGCGGAACCGACCGCCAGGCAGCAGTCTGCCGTGAAATCTCAAAGCTTCATGAGACCACCGTCCGCGACACACTTGGCGAGCTTGCCGCATATTTCACAGCGAACCAGGCGAAAGGGGAGATTGTTATTATTGTGGGAGCCAAGGATAATTCCGAAACGCCCCGCCGCGTCCACAAAAACAAATACCGGACCGACGAAAACGAGTAATGCACACGTTTAACTAATTATAAAACACAATGAAAAAGATTCTCATTCTGTGTCTCTCCGCTGCCCTGCTCGCTACCGCAGGATGCCACAACAAAGAAAAGGAAGAGCAGCTTAAACAGGCTCAGGCGATAGCCGAAGCCTCCCGCGAAGAGCTCGCCAACGCCGTCTCCGACCGCGACCAGCTCCTCTCGCTCGTCACCGAGATTTCGTCCGGCATGGAAGAAATCAAGCACCTCGAGAATATCCTCACAGTCCAGGGCGGCTCGGAGACCCCAGGGCAGAAAGAGCAGATAATGGCTGACATCGCCGCCATGCAGAAGACCCTCCAGGAACGCCGCGAGAAGCTCGAGGATC
>JAGBDG010000247.1 GCA_017937625.1 Muribaculaceae bacterium
ACTCCGTTGGCATTGAGATCGCTGACAACACGACCCTTGAGGGTGCTGCCTGCTTCCTGAGCGTATTGGATGACCGCGTTGTTGATGGCAGCCTGCTTGCCGGTGTTCTTCGACTTGGTGGCGTTGGAGATACCCTCGACTTCGTGAGCGTCATCGCCGAGCTTGGCGAGGCGGTCGTAGTGCTCGAGAAGAGCCACTTCCATGGTGTGGCTGCCGAGAACTTCCCAGCCGCCTTTCTTATATTCTTTAATCTTAGCCTTGTATTCTTTGTTACGGGCTTTTTCAAGCTTGCTTGCTGCGTCGGCATACGTGGGGACCAGCAGGACCATCAGTGCCATAAGGGCGACAATAAACTTTTTCATCATTGTGTTATTTAAAGGTTTATAAAAATTAGATATTTCTTGGACTGATTTCGATATTCATTGTTTTCACACCCATCTTGGAGTCGTTGCGGCGTGCCTTTGTGAGCCACTTGGTGAAGTCGGACGAGCGCATCACGGGAAGACCGCCCGGCTCCCCCGTCATGACGGGACGGGCGAACTCAGAAGGCGAAAACACCACGTAGACGCGGTTGTACTCGGTGCGCTCCGGAGCCGTTAGCGTGAGCTCGTCGACAGCCACCGACTTGTCCTGGTTATGCTTGGGGCTGAAGAAGATATACTCCTTGTTCTTGCGCACTTCCAGACGTCCGTCGCTGTCGGAGGTATAGGGAAGGAGCTGCATCACGTTGTTCTGCTCGTCTTCGAGGAAAACGGAGAGATAGCCGTTGTCCGAACCGTTATAATAGAGGTACATGGTGTCGCCGTCGCGGAAATGGTTGTCGGCGCCGACGATGTCGGGCGTATTTCGCAGGACGCTGCTCTGGAACTCGCTCGCCTCGTTGGATATGGGACTCGCGCTGCCTTTGATGCGGCAGGAGACGACGAAGTTGCCCTCGGCGTCGTTGCTGATTTCATACTCGGGCTCGCCGATGTCGCCGATCCATACGCCGCGTACCTCTGTGGTCGAGAGCGAGAGGAAATCGTTGTGCTCGCGGTTGCCGGAGATGCGGTCGGTCTGCACGATGTCCTGAGCGACGGTGGTGCCGAACTCCTTTGCCAGTGCGTCGATACGCGCCTGCTCGGCGGCAAGACGCATACACTCGATACGCGAATGGGTGCCGTCGTCATAGTATGTGGACTCCCCCTTCACGGTCACCACTTTGGCAGCGAATGACGTGCCGGCGGCGAGGACGAGCGCAGCCGCCGCGAAGGCGGCGCGCACGATGTGTGTCAAAATATTGCCTTTCAGAGATTTCATGTCAATTCTAAGCAATTCAAGTCAAAAAAGAGTGGTCACGGACGCAGCTTCTTGCCCGACCACGACTGGGCGAGCGTACCGGAAACGCTTGTGCGCGGGGTCTGCAGTTTGCCGTTGACCGAAATGGAGCTTCTCTTTACATTCTCCTCCACGTACTCGCTGAGAGTCTTGAGCGACACGTTGCCCTTGGTCTCCTGGAGCTTCTTCAGGAGGTAGTAGGTGAACAGACCGTGGTGCTTGTCGCGGTAGGGCATGGCCGTTTCCTGGTCGCTTGCCGCGCTGAGCACGAACATGTTGCCCTCAGGGTTGGCAGCCTTGGCCTTCAGTGCTACGCCACGGGCCTTGGCAAGCATCTCGCCGTCGCGGGCCGCACCGCTGAAACATGCGTCGAGGAACACCATCACATTGTCGGCACCCATGTTCGAGAGGTCGGAATAGAACTTCTTGAGGGAGTATGCCGAGGCGGTAGTCACGCCGTTGCCGTCGGTCGGGAGCAGATATGCGTCCTTTGAGCCTTCGTCGGGGAATCCGTGACCGGCATAGTAGACGATGACGTCGACACCGGAGCCGAGAGCGTTGACGATGCGGCGTGTCTTGTCGACAGCGTCAATCATGTCGCCGTAAGTGATGTCAGGATAGTACATCACCTGATTCTCGGGGATGCCGAGGGTCTTGCGGCAGTACTCGGCGAAAGTCTCGCCGTCCTGGAGCGCGGACTCGACGGGCGATACCTTCGAGTAGTTCTCGTTGGCTATGATGAGCGCCAGGGTCTTGTCGGCGCGGCGCGAGGTGACGGGGATATTGACGTCGACATCGCTCTCTGCGCGGATGACCTTGCCGGAGCTGCGGCGGCCGGATGTAGCCTGCTGCTGACCGAGCTTGCTGCCGGTGGAGGCGAGGATGCCGCCGAGGTCGACGGTGACGGGAGTATAGTCGTAGTCGATGGCGTTCTCGGAGTTATAGCTGTACGACTTGCCTGCCGACGTCACGAGGATGATGGAGGCGATAGCCACATGGTTGTCCTTGATGTAGTACTTCGGGTCGCGGACCTGGGTGGTCTCCCACTGCGACTTGAACACCTCTGCCTCGCGGTTCTTCAGAGGCACCTTGATGACGAACTCGCCCATGGTGGACTCGATCTTGTAGCACTCGTTCTCGGCGTCGTAGGGCATGAGCTTCATGTCGCCGATGCGGAAACGCTTGGCATACTTGTCGAGATAGCGCTGCTCCGCCTCTTTCGAGAGGCTCTTGTGCTGGGCGAGGACACTCTCCTCGTTGACGCGCTTCTTGAAGTCCTCCATCTTCTCGAATTCCTGGATCTTGCACCACTCGTTGAGCTTGCGGGTAACGAAATCGACGGAGAATGTCTGGAAATCGGGGATTGCCGCGGTCTCTGCGCCGGAGCCCGTCTTGACAGTCTTGTCCTCGACGGTGATGGCTTCGGGCATGTCGTTGATCTTCATCGGGCTCATGCCGAGGGCGATGAGGCGGCGGTTGATGTCGTCGAGGTTCTCCTTGCGCCCGAGACAGCCGTAGGTCTTGCCGAGAGCAGTGAGGTACTTGACGTTTGTGGGATCGTTCTCCACGATGCGTCCGAGCTTGTCGGCGGCGGTGGAGAAGTATGCCGTCGCCTGGCGCATGTACTTCTTGTTTAGCTTCTCGTCGCTCTCCATGATGGCGTTGTTGTAGTAGTCGGCGCCGAGGTTATAGTAGCAGAGGGCGAGGTGCTGGTTGACGGAGAGGCTGTTGGGCTTCATCTCGTAGAGGCGCTCGAAGTAGCCGAGGGCGTCGGAATAGTTGCCCTGGTTCTCGAAGATACGTCCCTGCACGTTGAGCAGCTGCTCGTCGTCGGGATGAAGCATCAGCGCCTTGTCGAGCACGGGCTGCATCTTCTCGGACTCGCCTGCGTCGAGGCAGTTCTGGAGCGCGAGCAGGCAGAGGTTGAAGTTGGCGGGATACTCGTCGACACCGCGCAGAAGCGCGTCGACACATCGCTCGGGCTCGCCCGTCTTGATGGCGCACTGCCCGAGGAAGGTGTAGACGCTCTCGCGGCGCTCTCCGGCGCCCGTACGCAGATATTCCTCAAGATAGGTCATCGCCTTGTCGAAATTGCCGCTGTTGTATGCTCCGGAAGCCGAGGCGTAGACAAGCGTGGGATAGATCGTGGCGCCTGTGTTGCCGAAATCTATGCTCTCCATCTCGGGATTCATGCGTGTGTCGACGTATGCCGTGGCGAACTTGGTGAACTCTGGCAGGTTCTGCTGCGAGGAGTAGTACACGGCGCCCTTCATGAGGTTGGTGCTCAGGTCGAGCAGCACGCCGCGGTGGCGCGTGCGGTCAGCCTCGGTGATACGCGGTGCTCCGAAAGCGGCGAGCGTGGCGCTGTAGACATCCATCACCTTGGGATAGAGCTCCTGCTCGACAATACCGTCGTACTGCACGTACTTCAGGTTCTTGTACTTGTCGGAAGCATCCTTGTTGAGCTGTGCCGTCAGAGCGTTCTCGACGGAGTCGCGGTAGGCGACGGAATCGATTACGGCTGCCGAGTCGGCGGCGGCAAGCTCAGTCGACAGATCGCCCAGCTCGGGCGTCATCGTCATGGACTGCCCCACGGCGACAGCTGTCATGCCGCCTAAGGCAAGACATAGCGTGAATCTTACAAATCTTTTTCTATTGCTATCTGGTGTCATATAATAATAATGGTTATTTCTTAGGTCCTGCGGGAGGTGTCAGGCTCCCGCAGGTATGCCCTTAAGGCACGGGGGCACGCGGCACGAAGCCGCGCGCCGTTAATGTCAATATGCGTCGACGAAGGTGAAGTCCACGGTAATGCGGCGGAACTCCGAGCCCTTGTCCTTGCTGACGTTGACGTCGTAACGGTAGTCGACGTTCATGTCCTTGTAGCCCTCGACATTGTTCTCGAGGAAGTTCTTCACGCCCATGGCGCGGAGAAGGGCGAGCTGGTCGTTCTCCTTGATGCCGTTCTTGGTATTGACGGAGATTGTGGAAAGCTGACCGTCCTTGTAGACAGGCTCGTTGTCGATGTCGCCGTAAACGCCGTCATAGGGGATGCCGCGTACGATGGGCGAAGCGTCGGCTGTGCCGCGGAGCGCCACGCGCACCTTCTTGCCGCTTGCGATGTACTGCTTGAAGTCGCCCTCGAACGCCTGCTTGACAATCTTGAGCATGGAGCTTGCTGCGCCGGATTCCTCGACATGGTACTTGCCGGGGCCGAAGTCCTCGACTGCCGAGAACTCGGGCTCGACGTTATATGTGAAGGACACGTTGTAGTTGAGAATCTTGTTACCGTCGGCGTCGTAGTCGGGAACCATCTTGGAGTTGACGGCGATGTTGGTGTGGTCGGAGATGACGTTTTCGCTCTTAGCCTCGTCGACGACTTTCGCGCGGAGCTCCTGGAGCTTGACCTCTTCCATCTGCTGCTGCTGGAGAAGCTCGATGGAGATGGCGTCCTCGGAATTCATGTGGTCCATGGAAGCGCGGTTGTGGTTGTCGTAGATGTAGCTCTTGCCAGTGGGAATGTTGGTGATCTTGGCGTAGACGATTTCGAAAGAGTCGTCGGGCATGATACCGTACTGAACGTCGGAGAGCTCGATGTCGGAGGCGTTGTTGAACTCGGTGATATCCGATTCGGGCACGGGCACGTAGATCGAGGGCATAGACTCGAAGTTGAGTGCGAGGACGCCGTTGGAGCGGTCGTAGCTGCCGAGCGACATTCCCATACCGTCGAGGAGGTCGCCTGCGAAGTTTGTCGAGATTTCATCCTCGAACAACTGACGCTGGCGGCGGCGCGATTCGTCGGTGACACGGGCGGAGTACTGTTCCATGGTCTCGCCCGGCATCATCTTCAACCATTCGTCCATCTTTTCATCTACCTGGTCGGCGATGAGCTTGTTGTAGAAGGGCTTGAGGTTGGGCATGCGGCGGAGCTCGACAGCGCCTGTGCTCGGGTAGCACATGAGGGTGTTGTTGTTGAAGTCGGTGACGAAGCATACGTCGCTGACGCTTCCGTTTTCTATCGCGATGTGCTCGCGGTCGGAGTCACGGAGAAGGTTGACGATGACAATGTCGCCGGATGCGTCGTTGACAGCGACATACTTGCCGTCGAAGTTGAAGGCGAATGCCTTGCCCTCGCCGAGGTCGTCGATCATCTTGCGGAGGTCGAACGTACGGGTGTTATAGAGGCTGAGGATGCCGTCTGCCGTGAGGACGCCGAAATCGGTGCTCTCGGGCGAGAAAGCGACTTCGTTGACCTTCTCGCCGAGCGACAGCTCCTTGCGGATTGTCTTGTTCTCATAGTTGTAGACAGCGACCTTGTCGCCGCCGACAATGGCGAGATAGTAGCCGTTGGGGCTCATAATCATTGCTGTAGGCTGGAAAGGCACATTCTCGATGGCGCCGAACACGATATATTTGCGGGTGTCGAGCATGTAGATTTTGTCGCCGGCAGCGACGAGAAGAACGCGGGCATCGGGAGTGAAGCACACTGCGGTGGGCTCGCCGTATTTCTTTACATTGAACTGGAACAGACGGTCGTCGACTTCAATCGAGTTATAGACAGCCGCTTTGTTACCGCCCTTGCCCGATGTCACGACGGCATAAGAAATGCCGGCGGGATTGATGCGGAAATCCTCGATGGCATTCTTGCCGGTGGCGGAGAGAACTTCGCCGCGCAGGGTGGTTACTGTATTGATGCCTGCGCCGTAGACTGTTGTGTTGTAGGGCTCAACACGGCTGATTGCGTTGGCATTCTTAAATACATAGACATTCCTTGTGGCAGGCGCATGATGCTCCTCTTTTGCATAGGCGCCGAAAGTGGAAGATACTCCGAATGCCGCGAGAACGGTGAGGGCTATCAGAGCTGAGTTCTTTCTCATTGCTTGTGAAGTTTGTGGTTTATATGATTTTTTATTGTTTGTCTTAGGATTATAAGGCTTAGAGTTCGCCTGCGTAGACGGGCAGACCTGAAGGGAGGCTTATGTGTCCGTCGACGTCGAGAATGCTCCGGCGGACTTCCTCGATGACCGCGTCGACATTATACTGGCACGGCGCCATGATGAGGATATGTTCCTCGTTGGCGGCCACTTTCGGGAAATTCTGGCGGGACACAGCCTGCTGGGGGAGCAGGACATAGCTGCCCTCGGGCTGACCCAGGCGCGAGATGTCGACTGCTATTGAATCGCCGCGCACCACCTTAATAATATTAAAATAGACCGGATGCTCGAGCGAGTTGACCAGACGGAACTCCAGACCGCAGTCGGTGTTCTTCGAATGGGTGAAGGCGACGGGGAAATTATCGTCAGGCAGAGTGTCGGAAGCCACGAGTTTAGCGGCAATGTAGCGTCCGAGTGTCACGGCGTCCATCTCTACGCCAAGCGCTTCGGGGTCGTACTGCGCCATGGAGCGGGTCACCATGCCGGTTTCCTTGAAGACGGTGGCGTTGCCGCTCGCGGCGCTCTTGCCGAAGTTCAGCCGGTCGGCGACTGTCTTGGCATGGTTGTTTGCCGATTTGTTGGCGTTCATAATAAGGTCGAACACCGACACTTCGCCTGTGACGGTCGATGTATAGATTTTCTTGTTGCCGTTATTTAGCACCTCCACCTTGCCGCCGGCAGGTATGACCACATGGTCGCTGCCGCGCAGTGTCGTGCCGACTTTCGCCGGGCTTACAGTACTGCCCGACTTGACCTGTACGCCATCGGTCATGCTGTGGACGGTATACTGGGCATGGAGGAGAGTCGCGCAAAGCAATATACACAGAGTCAGGAAAATTCTTCGCATTGTTTCGGAGCGATTTTAGAGTATAGAATGATTAGTTTGCTTTTCAGAGGTTGTCCAAGAGCTGTAACGCCGTTCCACAGGTCGACCGCGAACAGTCCGAAGGCTATCATCAGTATGGTATTCGAGAAGCTGCATATCACGTTGCTGTCGACATACAGCGAGTAGCCTATGCGGACAGTAGCGTACAGCAGCACTACCTGCAGCACGCGGATGAGCATGCCGCGCGACGGATGCTTCATCGTCAGGCAGAGGAACACGAAGAAGAAACAGATGAGTATCGCGCAGATATAGTCGACGTACACGGGAGCGTCGGTGTACCACGTGCCGTCGAGTATCGTGGCGAGGGAATAGGCGTGTATCATCACTCCGGCAAAATAAGAGTTGATGGGCGTGGCGTGCATGTCGCCGGCATCGGTCAGCGAACCCACGATGGCTATCTTGCCGTCGAGCTCGGAGGCACGGTCGAGGAGCTGACCACTCGGTATGACTGTGAATTCGCGCGAGTGATAGCCCACATAGCCACGCTCGGCGTCCTTGTGGCGAAGCGTCGCAAGAGACGCCGGGTCGAAAGCCCGGGCAATAGCAGCGGCAAAGGAGTCGACGGTATCACCCTCGGCGGTCGGGAATCCGACGGCATACTGGCGCACTCGTCCCCTGTTGCCCGAGTCCTCGGTGGGAAGGTTTGTGGCGGCATACACTACGGCAGGCGCGCGCAGCGAGTCCATGAAGAAAGGCTTGTCCTTGGTATGGAATGTCTTGCCGCCGTTGTTGTCGGCTTCTACACTGTACGCCATTATAATGCCCGGAACAGAGCTGATAGCGTCGAGAAGGTCTGTATCGTCGTCATGCGGCTGGGCGAAAAGGACGTCGACAGCCACCGCCTTGGGATTGCAGAGCGAGATTTCCATGAGCGTCTGAGCAATCTCGCTGCGATTGGAGTTGGCTATGTCGACAATCACGATGTTCGGATCGAGCTGGCGCACGGGGCGGCTGTCGGCAACCTGGGCGAAAATGTCGGAGAAGCGGAAGTCGGACTGTTCGGGCGAAGACATCAACATTGATGTCGACGCCGTGAACGGCGATACGAGCAGGCTCGACAGCATGAGAGCCAGAGCTGTTATACAGGCAGCCTTTACCACCGCGCGGACCGTGGGACGGTTCTCGAAAAACCAGGCGACACGCATCGACGCAGTCCTGAAAACCGACTTTATGCCGGCGCAGGATTTCAGACGACCGTTATGGCGATTCTGCTGATGGATTTTTGAAGGTTTTTCCACTGGAAGGTGACTATAGCTGTCTGACAGCTCGGTTTATAATAGTTTTAACGCGCAAACATATAAAAAAAAACCGGACTATGCAACTTTTGCCCGGAAATTAACCATAAAACCGACCAAAATTCATTTGCACTCCTTATTTTATTGAAACAGGTTGTCTAAATGCGAAATAATTGCTAATTTTGCATGGTCATCCATAGGGCGGCCATAAACCAATGTCACCCAACAAAGCACATAACTATGCAGGCGAGTAAAAAAGCCGTTCTCACACTCGAAGACGGCACGACTTTCCACGGATACAGTTTCGGCTACGAAGGACCGGCAGCAGGAGAAGTTGTCTTCAACACCGCGATGACCGGCTATCCCGAAAGTCTCACCGACCCCTCGTACGAGGGACAGATTCTTGTCACCACTTTCCCCTTGTTAGGCAACTACGGTGTTCCGCCGGAAGACAGCGGCGCTATCATGAGCGGACATTTCGAAGGTTCGCGCATCCACTGCCGTGCCATCATCACACAGGACTACGCTTTCCACCACAGCCACTGGCTCGCCACACGCTCGCTCGCCGACTGGCTCAAATCTGAAAAAATCCCCGGGCTTTACGGCATCGACACCCGCGCGCTCACCAAGCATCTGCGCAGCCACGGCTCCATGCTCGGACGCATCACCGTCGAGGGTACCGGAGAATGCGGATTCTACGACCCCAACGCCGAGAACCTCATAGCGCAGACATCCTGCCCCGAACCTCTCGTCTACGAGAACACCGAGGACGAGCCTTACCGCCTTGAAAGCAACGAACTCGCCCCGACAGCCGACGGACGCAAGACCATAGTGCTCGTCGACTGCGGCATCAAGCACAACATCATCCGCTGCCTGCTCAAGCGCGGCGTAAGGGTTGTCCGCGTGCCCTGGGACTATGACTTCAACACCCTCCAGTGGGACGGACTTTTCATAAGCAACGGTCCCGGCAACCCGGATTTCGCCACAGCCACAGTCAGCAACATCCGCAAGGCCATGGAGCGCGAGAAGCCCATCTGCGGCATCTGCATGGGCAACCAGCTGCTCGCCAAAGCCGCCGGAGCATCCACATACAAGCTCAAGTACGGACACCGCAGCCACAACCAGCCCGTGCGCCGTCTCGGCACCGACCGCTGCTACGTGACCTCGCAGAACCACGGCTTCGCCGTCGACACCGACACGCTGCCCGACAGCTGGGAAGCTCTCTTCGTCAACATGAACGACAACACCAACGAGGGCATACGCCACAAGACACTGCCCTTCTTCTCCGCGCAGTTCCACCCCGAGGCTTCCAGCGGACCTCGCGACACAGAGTTCCTTTTCGATGACTTTATAGCACTGCTCAAATGACAAATTCAGATATCCGACCCAACAAAGTGCTGCTTCTGGGCAGCGGCGCCCTCAAGATCGGCGAAGCCGGCGAGTTCGACTACTCCGGCGCACAGGCGCTCAAAGCGCTCCGCGAAGAAGGCATAACCACCGTCCTGGTCAATCCCAACATCGCCACCGTGCAGACATCGGAAGGCATGGCGGACAAGATCTACTTCCTGCCCGTGACGCCTTATTTCGTCGAACGTGTCATTGAGAAAGAGCGTCCCGAAGGCATACTCCTCGCTTTCGGAGGGCAGACAGCCCTCAACTGCGGCGTGGAGCTCTGGCGCTCAGGCGTGCTCGAAAAATATAACGTCCGCGTGCTCGGCACCCCCGTACAGTCCATCATGGACACCGAGGACCGCGAGCTTTTCGTGGAAAAACTCAACCAGATAGACGTCAAGACCATCAGCAGCGAGGCAGTTGAGACCGTCGACGACGCCCTCCGCGTCGCCAACCGCCTCGGCTACCCCGTCATCGTCCGCGCCGCATACGCCCTCGGCGGACTCGGCAGCGGATTCTGCGACAACGACGGGGAGCTGCGTACCCTCGTCGAGAAGGCGCTCTCCTTCTCCCCGCAGGTGCTCGTCGAGAAATCGCTCAAGGGATGGAAGGAAGTCGAGTACGAGGTTGTCCGCGACCGCTTCGACAACTGCATCACGGTCTGCAACATGGAGAACTTCGACCCGCTGGGCATACACACCGGCGAGAGTATCGTGGTGGCTCCCTCGCAGACCCTCTCGAACGATGACTACCACTATCTGCGCAGCCTTGCCATCAAGATCATACGCCACGTGGGCATCGTCGGCGAATGCAACGTGCAGTACGCCTACGACCCCGCATCGATGGACTACCGTGTCATCGAGGTCAACGCGCGTCTGAGCCGCTCGTCGGCACTCGCCTCGAAGGCAACCGGCTATCCCCTCGCATTCGTCGCCGCCAAGCTCGCCCTTGGATACGGTCTCTTCGACCTCAAGAACAGCGTCACCCAGTGTACTTCCGCATTCTTCGAGCCCGCTCTCGACTACTGCGTGGTCAAGATACCACGCTGGGACCTCGGCAAATTCCACGGCGTCGACCGCCACATAGGCTCGTCGATGAAATCCGTCGGCGAGGTCATGGCTATCGGACGCTCCTTCGAGGAAGCTATCCAGAAAGGTCTCCGCATGATAGGTCAGGGCATGCACGGCTTCGTGGAGAACCGCGAGCTCAGCATCCCCGACGTCGAGGCCGCCCTCAAGGAGCCCACCGACCGCCGTATCTTCGTCATCGCCAAGGCGCTCTCCGAAGGCTACAGCGTCGACCGCATACACGAGCTTACCAAAATCGACCGCTGGTTCCTCTATAAGCTGAAGAACATCATCGACACGGGGCGCGAGCTCGAGACATACTCCTCTCCGCAGGAGCTTCCCACCGAGCTATTCCGCCTCGCCAAGCAACAGGGTTTCAGCGACTTCCAGATAGCGCGCTCGCTGTTCAAAGATGAATTCACCAGCGATACCGACCGCTACATGGCGCTCGTGCGCGACTGCCGCAAGAATCTCGGCATCGTTCCCGTGGTCAAGCAGATCGACACCCTCGCCGCCGAATATCCCGCGGCAACCAACTACCTCTACCTCACATACAACGGCTCGGAAAACGACATCGAGTACACCAACGACGGACGCTCCGTCGTAGTGCTCGGCTCGGGCGCTTACCGCATCGGCTCGTCCGTCGAGTTCGACTGGTGCTCGGTCAACGCCCTCCTCACAGCAAGAAAGGAAGGCTGGCGCTCGGTGATGATAAACTACAACCCCGAGACCGTGTCGACCGACTACGACATCTGCGACCGCCTGTACTTCGACGAGCTCACCTACGAGCGCGTCATGGACATCATAGAGCTTGAGAACCCCCACGGCGTCATTCTCTCCGTGGGCGGACAGATACCCAACAACCTCGCCACACGTCTCGACGAGGCTCACGTCAACATCCTCGGAACATCGGCAGCAAGCATCGACCGCGCCGAAGACCGCCACAAGTTCTCGGCTATGCTCGACCAGCTCGGAGTCGACCAGCCCCGCTGGCGCGAGCTGACAGACTTCGCCGACATCGACAAGTTCGTCGAGGAGGTCGGATTCCCTGTCCTGGTGCGTCCGAGCTACGTGCTCTCCGGCGCCGCCATGAACGTGTGCTCCAATCCCGACGAGCTGCGCCGCTTCCTCAAGCTTGCAGCTAACGTGTCGAAGAAGCATCCCGTCGTCGTCAGCGAGTTCATCCAGTACGCCAAGGAGATAGAGATGGACGCCGTCGCGCAGGACGGACAGATCAAGGCATACGCCATATCGGAGCACATTGAGTTCGCCGGCGTTCACAGCGGCGACGCCACCATACAGTTCCCGCCGCAGAAGCTCTACGTCGAGACAATGCGCCGGATCAAGAAAGTCTCGGCAAAGATTGCCGCCGCTCTCCGGATTTCCGGTCCCTTCAACATCCAGTTCCTCGCCAAGAACAACGACATCAAGGTAATCGAGTGCAACCTCCGCGCCTCGCGAAGCTTCCCCTTCGTCTCGAAGGTTTCGAAGATAAACTTCATCGACCTCGCCACACGCATCATGCTCGGACATGACGTCGAGAAGCCCAACAAGAGCGCCTTCGACCTCGACTACGTAGGCATCAAGGCGTCGCAGTTCTCATTCTCGCGCCTCGGAGGCGCCGACCCCGTGCTCGGCGTCGACATGGCTTCCACCGGCGAGGTAGGATGTATAGGCGACGACACCAACGAGGCTGTCCTCAAGTCGCTGCTCGCTGTCGGACTGCGAATCCCCAAGCACGCCGTACTGATGAGCACTGGCTCCGCCAAGCAGAAAGCCGACATGCTCGAGGCAGCCCATCTGCTCCACAACAGCGGCATCACCATCTACGCCACCGGAGGCACATGCCAGTTCCTCAACGAGAACGGCATACCCGCAGTGCGCGTCTACTGGCCATCGACGCCCGACCAGCATCCGCAGGCGCTCGATCTGCTCCACGAACGCAAGGTCGATCTTGTCATTAACATGCCCAAGAACTTCACGGGTACAGAGCTAAGCAACGGCAGAAAAATACGCCGTGCGGCAGTCGACTTAAACATTCCTCTGCTCACCAACTCCCGCCTTGCCTCGGCTTTCATCAGGGCATTCACAAGCCTGCCCCTCGACAAAATCGAGATCAAGAGCTGGGACGAATATTGAACATTTGACAGAGCTTTTGCCGGATTTAACATTAATTAATACTCCGTGCAAAGCTCTGTCTTCTTATCACCACCAATAGTAATATTTCTATAACACAAATAGTTAGCACAACAGGCAAAAGACATTGTACAAAGAATTGCTAAAAAAGTATGTCCTAAAACATATAAAATAATTTGTACAAAATGCTAAAAAGCCCCAACTTTGTAGCGCAAACCTAAAACAATCTTTTTTACCTTAGAAATTGTACCTATTGGAAACCCATAAAAAGGAACTTCGCGATGAAGTTCCTTTTTATTTTTACCTATTCCACGGAGTATTCCCAAAGCCGGCTGCGACATTTCACCCCATACTGCAGAATATACCAGCGACTTATAGCAAAGTTTGCCTGTTTTTCTCAATATTTCTAAAAATATATGTATTTTTGTGCAGGAATATTGCTTTTTATCTTGAATCTTATAGAGAACACGGAAACTGAACTGATACGTCGCCTGAAGAAAGGAGATGTAGATGCTTTTACGCAAATCTACAATCTCTATTTCAAGCGTTTGTATCACTATAGTTTAGAGTTTACCAAGTCGGTTAATCAGGCTGAAGACATAGTGCAGGACGTCTTTGCTAAACTATGGGCTAACCGAGGAAGTCTTTCTGCCGAAAAGCAACTCCAATCGTTGCTCTTTGTAATGACCAAGAACCACTTGATAAGTGCTTACCGCAAAAATATCAACTCTCCGATATATGAAGATTATATCGATTACTGTAATATAGTATACCATTACGACCACTCGCGTATTGAATACGAGGAATTTATCGGACAGGTGCACAAGGTCATTTCCGACCTTCCCAAGTCGCAGCAAAGTGTGGTGATAATGTCGAAAATAAAACAGATGTCAAACCGCGAGATTGCAGAAGCTTTAGGCATCAATGAGCAGTCGGTGAAAAATTATCTCACCCAAGCACTGAAAGTTGTACGCGACAAGCTGAAACATCTGCTGCTCATCCTCGCTCTGTTAATATTTAGTTAATTACTATATTCAAAGGGTACTTTAACATTTTAATAGCGTTACATAATTAGAAACACAATCTTTCAATGGATAAAAAGCTGATAAGCAAATACAGGACAGACAAGCTGACACCTTCAGAACTACGCAAAGCTCGCGAAGAGGTTAACGCTATGAGCGATGATGATTTATCAGCTCTTATCGAAGAGGATTGGAATACCGCGACCAGTCTGTCCTCGGATGACGATTGCGAAATGAAAGAACGTGTGTACCGGCGCATAATTCCCGGTCGCAGCAATGATTTCACTATGTGGATGATCCGGATAGGCAAAATAGCCGCCTCACTACTGATTCCGGTGCTTATAATTTCTACATTATATTTCTACGACAAGTTCCAGAATGCCCGCGATTTAAGTATTGCATACAACACTAAGAAAGGCGAAAGTGCTGTGCTTACACTTCCTGACGGCACGATAATCGACATGGCTGGAGGTTCTGCGGTGAAATATAATCCCGTAGATTTCGAGAACAAATCATTCACTATCTGTTTCAACGGCAATGCCTATTTCGACATAGCCAAGAAAAACGGTCAGACATTCACCATAGATGCCGGTCTTTTAGAAGTAATTGTCACAGGCACTTCGTTCGACTTATCCTCCGATTCGATCACAAAAGCAGGAGCAATATATCTTGTTGACGGCAGCGTGACCTTACACAACAAGGGAAACGACGAAAACGTGCTCCTTAGCCCTAATGAAAAAGCCTTGTGGGATGTATCGGGCAATATTACAGTAAGCGAATTTGATGACAACGACAACCCCACATATCGCCAGACAGGCAGTCTGACATACCGCAAGGCTCCTCTGCGGCAGGTCATCGAGCAATTGAAACGTTGCTATGACTGCGAAATTGAATACGACCACGCACTTGACACTTTAACGTTCACCGGCAAACTTCCTGCCGACAACCCGCAGGCAGCCGTGGACGTGCTCAATAAATCGTTCGATTCTACATTCACCGTACAATAGGACTCTGGTGTCCACCGAACCCATAATCCTCTGCATTCGCAGGGGATTTTTTTGTCATAGCTCAAAAACATGTTAAAGAACATATATTTTTCCGAGTACTTTTTTAGTTCCTTTGCGTGATACTAATAAACACTCAATAATCCAATCATATGATAAAACTCAAACGACTTCTTGTAATGGCATTCCTTGCCACCTGTGCAATGGGTACTTTTGCGCAAGGCAAGCCAATTACGCTAAATCTACACAATGCGCCTCTATCGGATGCATTACAAGCCATCGAAAAACAATCCGGCTATACTTTCTCGTATAACGACAACGTGGTAGCCGCCGGCAAAGCAGTAACACTGGAAACTAAGAACGCATCGATTAGCGCCGTGCTCGACAAAATGTCGCAAGCCACAGGTCTTGAATACTCCATGATGGCGAACGATGTAATCGTAGTAACAAAGAAAAAGAATGACAGCGATGCAAAGAAAAGGTCGCTTCTTGACAAACCAATCACGGGTGTCGTTATTGACGAAACGGGAGAGCCTGTAATCGGAGCATCTGTCGTTCTCAAAAACACCGGAAAAGGTGTCACCAGCAATATCGACGGTCAATTTAGCCTTGCAAATGTTGCGGTCGGCGATGTAGTCACTGTCTCATATATCGGTTATCAGCCGCAGAGCTTCGATATAAAGAACTCTGATCCGCTTAAAGTACAACTGATACCTTCAGCTTCGAACCTGAATGAGGTTGTGATAATTGGTTATGGCGTACAGCGAAAACGAGACGTCACTACCTCCATCTCTTCGATAAAAGGAGATGAATTGACAGATATGCCGGCAAACAGCGTTGAACAGGCTCTTGTAGGTCGTATGCCCGGCGTGCAGATTACACAGGGTACAGGCATGCCCGGTGGCGGCACTTCAATCAAGGTGAGAGGAACCGGAACAATCACTGCAGGAAGTGACCCTCTGTATGTTATCGACGGTGTGCCGCAGAGCGACCTTTCGGGCGACGCTACCGGTACTCAGGTCAATCCTCTCGGCGGCATCGATATGAACGACGTGGAAAACATCGAGGTTCTTAAGGACGCATCCGCCGCGGCAATCTACGGTTCCCGCGGTGCCAACGGTGTCATTATTATAACGACAAAACAAGGATCTTCTGGCAAACCCAAAGTAAATTATAGCGGTTTTGTCGGCTGGCAGCAGCGTACCAAGAAAATCGATATGCTTGGAGCATACGATTTTGCCAACCTCGTATATGATGCACATAATAACGCATATCTTGATTTGTGTGAAAGCAAAGGCATATCCGGCAGTATCACGGATACCAACGACCAACGTTTGAAAAATCTTGGAGCAAAGGCAGGTACTACGAATGTCACCTATCTTATCCCCGATGAGATTATGCCTTATATCAACGGCGAACAGGGACTCACTGATACCGACTGGCAGGATGCTGTGTTCCGTAATGGCATCACAACCAAACATTCATTGTCGGTAAGCGGTGGTGCGAACGGCGTAGATTACTTTATTTCGGGCAATTACGCCAAAGAAGACGGAATTGTCATAGGTTCTGGTCAGGAAACTTTCGGTGGTCGTGCCAATATCAACATAAAGTATGACAAAGTACACTTTGGCGTCAATACCAATATTGCCCACATGGTATATGACATTGTTCCCACCGAGGACCGCTTTACCAAGGAAACTGTTGTAGCATCTGCTCTCGCAGCAGCTCCGATATTCCCTGTATACAACGAAGACGGCAGTTATAATTTCGAGAACTACAACTGGAGCCATAAGCAGCAGGCGGTTCTCAATCCTGTCGCTATCGCCAACGAGCGCGAAGACCGCATGAAACGCAACAAAGCAATGGGTAAGGCATTCTTCAACTGGGAGATTATAACCGGTCTCAATTTCAAGACCGAGTTCAGCACAATCTGGAACAGCTTCCGCCGTGAAATTTATCGCCCGTCGGTTCTGCCATCTTCCACAAACAAGGTTCCGCCATCAAACCCCGAAGGAACTGTTCGAACCAAGGATGCCCTTAGCTGGACATGGGAGAACACACTGTCGTACAACAAGACTTTCAAAGATGTTCACAGAATTTCGGCAGTTCTGGGTCAGTCAATGCAAAGAGAATCTATTGAGGGAAGCCGTATTACCGGTAATGGCTATCCTAATGATTTAGTTCATACCCTCAATGCTTCTACAACAGCAACAAATTGGGATTCAGATCGTCAGGCATGGACACTTGCCTCGTTATTCGGACGTGTACAGTACAATTATGATGACCGCTATCTGATTTCCGCATCTATGCGTGCCGACGGTTCTTCTCGTTTCGGCAAGAACAATCGCTGGGGTTATTTCCCATCGGTATCTGCCGGCTGGTATCTGTCAGAGGAAAATTTCCTGAAAGAACAGACATGGCTTGACGCTCTCAAGCTTCGTGCAAGCTATGGCGTATCAGGAAACTTCAGTATCGGCAATTATGACTACTATGCATTGCTCGGTCAAGACAACTATGTTCTTGGAACCGGAGCAGGAAACCTCATGGCAGGCTTGTACCCGTCCTCTCTTGCCAATGATGATTTGGGTTGGGAAAAAACCAAGATGCTGAATATCGGTCTTGAGCTCGGTGTATTCAATATGTTCAGACTTGAGGTTGACCTTTATAACAGTAATACGACCGATATGCTGCTGAATGTGCCCATCCCTTATATATCCGGCTTCGGTACCGCTCTGCAGAACCGTGGCAAGGTAAATAACAAGGGTATCGAAATAACGCTGTCAACTCATAACCACTGGGGCGACTTCAACTGGACCAACAGCCTCAACTTTGCTTTAAACCGCAACAAGGTTAAAGATCTTGGCGGCGTCAATGAAATCATTACACAAGCCAACAGTGTGATATATTATGTAACAAGAGTAGGCGAGGCAATCGGTAATTACTATACCCTTGAGACTGATGGAATATTCATGAACGAGGAAGAACTGAGAATTGCCGCAGACACCAACGATAAGCGTATCGCATACGTAGCTGGCGCAAAAGTCGGAGACTTCAAGTATAAAGATCAAGATGGTGACGGTGTCATTACTGACAACGACAAGACGATAACCGGCAATTATGCTCCGAAGTTCACCTTCGGCTACTCGACTCAAATGACTTATAAGTGGTTTGATTTAGGAGTTTCTCTACAGGGAACCTATGGAAACAAAGTCGCCAACATCTTTAAGCGTTATATCGACAATATGGAAGGTTCCATCAACTGTATGACGGATGCACTCGACCGTTTTGTCGATGTCAACAACCCTGGCAACGGAAAAGTCGTTCAGGCAAACCGTAGTGCGACAGGCAAAAACGGTACGATTTCGACATGGCATATCGAGGATGGCTCCTACCTGCGCTTCCGCGACATAACATTTGGTGTAACGCTTCCCAAAGACTGGACCAAGAAAGCAGGGATTGAAAAGGTGCGCGCTTACTTCACTGCTTACAATCCTTTCACGTTCACAAAATACAGCGGTTATAACCCTGAGGTATCGAACAATACCAACCCGCTCACACCCGGTGTTGACTACGGCACATATCCTGTGGCTAAGTCGTATGTCTTCGGTTTGAATGTAAGTTTCTAATTCACAAATTACAAGGACATTCTAATGATGAACAAATATATTATAATCCTGATAACAGCTCTCTGCATGACGGCTGTATCATGCGACGATTTTCTTGACGAGCGTCCGCAGTCGGAAGCCTCCACCGGCAATTTTTACCGGAATGACGCTGATATTGAAAACGTAATAATGTCATGCTATGCCAACCTGCAGAAATCGCAGCTGTATGGCAACTTCATGATTACCATGACCGAGACCCGGTCGGACAACCTGGAAGACCAGAATCCGGGCGGCAATGCCGGACGTGATTACAATATCGACAAATTCACTGCCGGTGCCGACAATGCTGCCGTAACGGCAATGTGGCAATACTCTTTCCACACAATCATGCGATGCAACGCTGCACTCGACAATATAAACGTGTGCACCAATCAGGCTCTCAAAACTCAATACGAGGGCGAGGCTCGTTTCCTGCGCGCATTGATGAACTTCAATCTTGTCAGATTCTATGGTGCTGTTCCCATTGTAAAGAAACAGCTGACAATAGCGGAATCGGTCAATAGCGTCCGCGAAGACGTCGACAAAGTATATCAGTTTATTATCGACGACCTTGGTGTTGCCATCAACAATCTGCCCAAACAGTACTCCGATAAAGAAAGAGGTCGTGCGACTTCGGGCGCGGCGCTGGGACTGTTGGCAAAAGTTTATCTTACGCGCCAGGCTTGGAATGATTGCAAGACAACCATCGAGCGTCTTTTCTCCGCCGAATATGCCGGTATATATGGACTTGAACCGAATGTCTTAGACTTGTTCAAGACCGACAATAAGCTAAATCCGGAAATGATGTTTGTTGTCCATTACTCAAAAACCATTGTTGGCGAAGGACATGGGTTCGACCAGTATTTCCACAATGCGTCTCTTCTTGATATTGCGCTCCGGTCCGGATATGGAGATTCGGATAATCGCAAAAGCCTTCTTGAAACTGTAGCGATTGACAAGAACAACACTCCTTTCCTGAAATTTTACGACACATTCGACCCTACAACCAAAAACGTTGGTTACGACCAACCGGTACTGCGTTATGCCGATGTCCTTCTCATGTATGCGGAGGCTTTGAACGAAATATCTTATAGCGGCGACGGCGATGCCTTGAAATATCTCAACATGGTTCGTGAACGAAGCGGAGCTTCTGCCTATAAGGCATCGGATCTTGCAAGTCAGGATAAATTCCGTGATGCCGTTCTTTGGGAACGTCGTCTGGAGTTCCCTCTGGAATGTCATCGTTGGTTCGACCTTATCAGAACCAATACCGCAGAAGCTGCTATGCAGAAAGTTGGTATAACAATAACGAAAAACGATTATTTATATCCAGTTCCCAAGACAGAGGTCGATTTGTGCCCGAATTTCGTACAGAATCCCGGCTATGAGGATAAATAGGATTGTGCTTTAGGTAATTGTAAACATCAATAATTATGGGAAGTTCCCCATTCCGAAGGAACTTCCCATTATTCTTCTAATTAAAATATCTGACATGAGAAGTCTCATTCTATTTTTTTTCATTATAATTTCAAATATTGTATTAGCCCAGACTCGTTGTGATACACTAATGCACCAACTGCGGGATGTTGATTCATCAAAGATATTTACTGTATCACATCGCGGTGATTGGCGGAATGCCCCGGAGAATTCCCTGCAAGCGATTCAAAATTGCATCGACATGGGTGTCGACATGGTCGAAATTGATCTTAAGAAGACAAAAGACGGACATCTTATTTTAATGCATGACAAGTTAATTGACAGAACGACTACCGGCAAAGGGCATCCAAACGATTATACCCTTGACGAAATCAAACAGTTTCGACTCAGGAATGGTGCCGGTCATCGCACCGAACATATAGTTCCGACCCTTGAAGAAGCCATGACACTTGCCAAGGGAAAGATACTTGTGAATATTGACAAGGGATACGACTATTTTGACGATGTGTATGAGATTCTTGAAAAAACCGGTACAATCAATCAGTGCATTATCAAAGCAAGCAAATCATACAAGACAGTAATGGACGAAAAGCCTGTAGCACTTGAAAAAATGCTCTTCATGCCGGTTGTCAGGTTGACCGATAAAGACGCATGTAAAATAGTGGAAGAATATCAGGAAAATTATTCGCCCTTGATGTTTGAGCTGGTCTTTGACAATGATGGTCCGGAAGTGATTGGTTTAATAGACCGCATAAAAAACAGTTCTGCCAAAATCTTTATCAACTCACTTTGGTCCGAACTGTGCGGCGGTCATCACGACGACCGTGCAGTAGAAAAGAATGAAATGGAGCAAAGTTGGGGATGGATTATCAAACGTGGTGCTTCATTAATCCAGACCGACCGTCCGGCACAGCTGCTCAAATATCTTAAAGACAAAGGTTTGCACGAATAAACGTTAACAACTATGTTTAAGCGACTTATCCATTACTATAGCATCAGCGCGCCAGCCGGGGATGTCAGCGACAATTACGACAACCGTTTCAAGCGGCTGCAATGGTCCACTTTTCTTGCTGCAACACTGGGCTATGGACTCTATTATGTGTGCCGTCTGAGCTTCAATGTCGTGAAAAAACCGATTGTAGACGAAGGCATTTTCTCCGAAACTGAACTTGGCGTCATTGGCTCGGTACTTTTCTTTACGTATGCCGTGGGCAAGTTCTGTAACGGCTTTATGGCGGACCGCAGCAACATTCGCCGTTTTATGGCGACGGGTCTCATCATCTCGGCATTGGTGAATCTTTGCCTCGGCTTCACCAATTCGTTTATCTTATTCATGATTCTATGGGGCGTAAACGGATGGGCGCAGTCGATGGGCGCGGCACCATGCGTCGTGGCTCTTTCCCGATGGTTTCCCACTTCAAAAAGAGGGTCGTTCTACGGCTTCTGGTCGGCAAGCCACAATCTTGGCGAAGCATTCACGTTTATCGCCGTGGCTTCGCTCGTGAGCTTTGCCGGCTGGCGATACGGCTTTATGGGAGCGGCTCTGATTGGTATACTCGGTGCTGTAATCATCGCATTCTTCCTCTATGACACTCCCGAGAGTCAGGGATATAAGGCGGTAGAAAATATTTCTAAGGAAAAACAAGAAAAGGACGATGACTTCAACGCTGCCCAAAAGATGGTACTCCGTATGCCGGCAATATGGATTTTAGCCTTTGCAAGCGCGTTTATGTATATCAGTCGTTACGCTGTAAACAGCTGGGGCGTGTTCTACCTCCAGGCTCAGAAAGGTTACGACACCATCGATGCCAGCTTCATTATATCCATCAGCTCGGTCTGCGGAATCATCGGCACTATTTCATCCGGTTTGATTTCTGATAAGTTATTCAAGAGCAGCCGTAATTTACCGGCACTTATCTTCGGATTGCTCAATGTGGCGGCACTTTCGATGTTCCTTCTTATCCCCGGCAGCAACTTCTGGGTCGATGCCTTGGCTATGGTGCTTTTCGGTCTCGGCATAGGCGTGCTCATCTGCTTTTTGGGAGGTCTTATGGCGATTGATATCGCGCCGAAGAAAGCCTCCGGTGCGGCTCTCGGCGTTGTCGGCATAGCCTCATATATCGGTGCTGCGTTGCAGGACATTATGAATGGAGTTCTTATTCAACAAAACAAAACCGTAGTTAATGGCGTGGATATATATGATTTCACCTGCGTCAACTATTTCTGGATTGGAGCTGCACTCGTGTCGGTTTTACTCACACTTTGTGTGTGGAATGCCAAGCGATATAACTG
The DNA here is from genome assembly GCA_017937625.1 of Muribaculaceae bacterium. GTDB lineage: Bacteria > Bacteroidota > Bacteroidia > Bacteroidales > Muribaculaceae > CAG-873. The sequence goes on from JAGBDG010000247.1 coordinate 22,367, forward strand.
ATTGCATCTGAATCTTCAAAATATCGGTGTCCGGATTTCGTCGAATCACGAGTCCGGATTCCGATTTTTAAGCACGCGCGCGTTTTTTATTTTGCAGTTTGAGGAATTTTATTTAACTTTGCACTCGCAAAGCCACCATGGTACCATGGCCGAGTGGTTAGGCATCGGTCTGCAAAACCGAGCACAGCAGTTCGATTCTGCTTGGTACCTCACTCGAAAGAGGCTGTGTCATCCGGCACAGCCTCTTTCTTTGTCTTGCGCCGGCGCGCCGCCCGGCTTTGGTATCTCGGATTTTATAGCTAATTTTGCAGAAACAAAAGGCGTCAGCGCCTATCCGTTGTATTCGATGCTGCATCGATTTGAAATCATCCCACAGTGCCGGCGGCGCCATATCGTGGCGGCGCTGATGATTTTCATCCTGTGCCTGACCGCCAATGCCACCGACAGGCACGAGAGCACCGATACGGTACATCATCTCGATGACGTGGTGGTCACGGCGTCACGCAAGCCCATGGCAACGGTCCAGACACTCGCCGGACGAGAGCTTCAGGCGCTCTCGTCGACATCCGTCGCCGACGCCCTCAAGTACTTCGCGGGCGTACAGATAAAGGATTACGGCGGTCTCGGCGGACTCAAGACCATCAACGTCCGTTCGCTCGGCGCACAGCACGTCGGCGTCTACATCGACGGCATACGGCTCACCAACGCGCAGAACGGCACCGTCGACCTCGGCAAATATTCTCTCTCGACCCTTGAGTCGGTAGACCTCTACAACGCCAACAAGCTCGACCGCTGCCAGTCGCCCTCGGAGTACGCCTCGGGCGCGACGGTCTACCTGCGCACACGCAAGCCGCAGAACGACTCGCTCTCCGTCCTTGCCGGCATAGCCTCCTTCCACACCTATCAGGGACGCGTCAACGCCCAGTTCAGCCGCCGCGGATGGCGCGGATTCATCGACGGCGAGTACGTCAACTCGCGCGGCGACTATCCCTTCCGATACGTCTCGGAGTGGGAGGACACAGTCAGCAAGCGCCGCAATTCCGACATAGAGTACCTGCGCGTCGAGGGCGCGCTCTTCAGGGGCGGGTTCTCATCACATGTCTACTGCTACATCTCGGAGCGCGGATGCCCCGGAGGCATAGTCCGCCGTCTTTCCGACAAATACATCAACGTGGGCAGGGAATGGGACAAGGACGTCTTCGCGCAGGCGTCGTACGACCGCGACTTCGGCACGAAGCACCGCCTGCGCGTCAATGCCAAGTACGCCCACGAATACCTGCGCTACAAGACCGACTATCCCGAGAACCAGAACACCGCGCGCGTCGACAACCACTACTACCAGAACGACGCCTACCTCTCGGCGGCGTACGCATGGACTCCCGCGCCATGGATATCGCTCAATGCCGGCTACGACGCCCGCATGTCGTGGCTCGACGCCGACCTCAAGCGGTTCAGTCCCGTACGGCGGTTCGACACCAAGGCAGTCATCGCGGCGCAGTTCAGCTACGGTGGCGCCCGTCTCGCCGCGTCGGCGCTCTACCAGCATTATAAGGACCATACGCGCATACACGCCGGAGCAGCCGACCCGCTGAACAAGGTCACTCCCGCCGTATCGCTCGCCTACGACTTCCGCGACTTCACTTTCCGCCTCTGGTACAAGAACATCTTCCGAGTGCCGACGCTCAACGACCTCTACTACACCCAGGCGGGCAACCGCAACCTCAAGCCCGAGTTCACGCGCCAGTGGAACCTCGGCGTGGAGTACCGCCTTGCCTCGGGAAGCCTGTGGCTCGCCTCGGCGCAGGCCGACGCATACATCAACCGCGTAGACGACCGCATAGTCTGCCTGCCTCTGCGCGGAACATACACCTGGACAATGCTCAACTACGGCAAGACATACTGCCGCGGACTCAACGCCACGGCGTCGTGCCGCTACATGCCCGGCGACTGGAACTTCTCGCTTCTCATGTCGCTCACATGGCAGAAGGACCTCAACCGCACCGACCCTTCCAACGAAGACTCATACAACAAGCCCATCTGCTACTCTCCGACGCTGTCCTACGGCATCACCGCCGTGGCGGCGTGGAAAAACTACTCGCTGACCGTATCCGACCTCCACGTGTCGGAACGTATATGGTCGTACGCCGACCCGCGCGACGTCCTCAAGCCCTACAACAACATCGACGTAAGGCTCTCCGGCACATACCGCGCTTTCACGGCGACACTCGACATCAACGACCTATTCGACGTCCGCTACGAGCACGTTCCACGCTACCCCATGCCGGGACGCAACTTCAAATTCACACTCGCCTATAATCTCTGACAATTCCTGTATATGAAACTCAAAACCGCAATTCTCGCCCTGCTCTCCCTCAGCGCCGCCGCACAGCTCCGCGCCGACGAAAAGATAATTCTTATCAACGAGGGGTCGTGGCAAGTCGACAACGGACAGATAACCTACTTCGAGAACGGAACCGTTGTCACCAACGAGTGGTTCCGCGAAGTCAACAAGACCAAGCTCGGCGACACGCCCTCCGACATCATCCAGATAAACGACACTCTTCTTGTCATCTCGGTCGACGGAGCCGATCTCATCCAGTACATCACGCCGGAATGCAAGGCTGCGGGCGTCACGGAGTTCGCTCCCGCCAAGCGCAAGTTCGTTTCGGACGGAAAATACCTCTACGTGTCCACCTACGCCCACGAATGCGTCACCGCCGGGGGCAAGAAAGAATTCACCAAGGGATTTGTGGCGAAAGTCGACGTCGCCACGCTCAAGATTCTATCGGCTGTCGAAGTCGGCTACGAGCCAGAGGGAATCGCGCTCTACAAGAACCGCCTTTTCGTGGCGAACTCCGGCGGATACTCATTTCAGGAACAGCACGACTACGAGACTACGGTCAGCGTCATCAATCCCGACGACATGACCGTCATACGCACCGTCGACACCGGGCAGCCTAACCTCTACGGCAAGATTGCCCAAAGCGGGCAGTATATGTGCATCAGCTCGCCCGGCGACTACTACGAGATTCCCGCCGCATCGGTAATCCTCGACTGTGATGCCGTTCTCGACGGCAAAGCCGACAGCGAGTGCTTCATAAAGCTCGACTTCCCTGCCACAAACAGCGCCACGGCGACGGACGGCTCGTTCTACACCGTAGGCTCGAGCTACTCCTACATCACCGGCGGATTCGAATACGTCTTCCATACCATCGACCCCTCTCGACTTTTCGCCACCGGCGGCAGTGAAGGTGTCAGCGAGGGGCTGCCCGGCACCGTTGCCGACGACTTCAAGGCTATGACGGCTCCCAACGCGCTCTATGTCAATCCCTACACTGGCTATATCTACGGCGCCGACGCAGGCGACTTCGTCGACGCAGGCTATATGTACCAGTGTCGCCCGAAGGCAGTCTCCTCGGCAAGCACAAGGTTTACGTCAATCCCGCGCATTTCCTCGCCCTGCCGCCCGACGGGCATTTCGGTGCAGTCGACACTGTCGTCATCCCCGAAAATACCGACAACACCTACTATAACCTTCAGGGGATGCCCGTAGCCACACCGCGCGAGGGCGGTCTTTACATCCATAACGGTAAAAAACTCATCTACCGCGCCGCAGCGGTACGCTGACAATTCCATGAAAACGCGTCATCTTATCGCCATCTTATTCGCCGCCGTCCTGACGGCATGCCATACGTCCACGTCTAAAATCGAGGACTTCGGCAAGGTCGTCTACGCTCCCGAATATGCCACCGGCTTCGAAATCCGTGGCGCCGAGGGCAGCGCGAGCACGCTCATCACCATCACCGATCCCTGGCAGGGCGCCGACAGCGTATCCACGCAGCTTTTCATCGCCCGCGACGGCGAGGATGCTCCCGAAGGCTTCGAAGGACAGGTGCTTAGGGGCGACGCACGGCGCGTTGTGGCAATGTCGTCCACACATATCGCCATGCTCGACGCCATAGGAGCCGCCCCGGCTGTCGTCGGAGTGTCCGGCATCGACTACATCACCAACGAAAACATCCGTCAGCGCCACGACAGCATCGGCGACGTCGGCTACGAGGGCAATATCAACTATGAGCTCCTGCTCTCTCTCGACCCCGACATAGTGCTGCTCTATGGCGTAAGCGGCGCAAGCTCCATGGAAGACAAGCTCCGCGAGCTCGGCATCCCATACATGTATGTCGGCGACTATGTGGAGCAGTCGCCCCTCGGCAAGGCGGAATGGCTCGTGGCGCTCTCCGAGATAGTCGGGAGGCGCGACACAGGCGAGAAGGTGTTCTCTGAAATACCCGTCCGCTATAACGCCCTGCGCGACAAAGTGGCTGCGGCAGGCTTAGAAAAACCGTCGGTGATGCTCAACACGCCGTACAACGACTCATGGTTCATGCCATGGATGCAGAGCTACACCGTACGGCTCATCAGCGACGCGGGAGCCGCCTTCGTCTACGACAAGAACAACGGCACAGCGTCTGTCCCCGTCGACATGGAAGAGGCTTACCTTCTCGCCTCGAAAGCCGACTACTGGATAGACCTCGGCATCGCAGCATCGCTCGACGACGTTCGGAGGATGGTACCCAAATTCACCGACATTCCAGTTTTCGTCAGCGGCAACATCTACAACAACAACCGGCGCACTACCCCGGCAGGAGGAAACGACTACTACGAATCGGCTGTCGTCCACCCCGACATAGTGCTGCGCGACCTCGTAAAGATTTTCCACCCCGAACTCGTCGAAGACGATTTCGTCTACTATCACAAGCTCCAATAGATGCGGCGCACTCCGGCAGTTTTCGTCATTCTCGCCGTGCTTGCGGCATTCCTTTTCTGCCTTGACCTCACGGTCGGAGCGGTAGGAATACCCCTGCGCGACGTCCTCACGGCTCTCACCGGCGGCGACTGCCCTCCCGCTACCGCGAAGATTGTCCTGAGCATACGCCTTGTCAAGGCAGTTGTCGCCCTTCTTGCCGGCGCAGCACTGTCGGTCAGCGGTCTGCAGATGCAGACCCTTTTCCGCAATCCTCTTGCCGGACCATACGTCCTCGGCATCAGCTCCGGAGCGAGCCTCGGCGTCGCCCTTGTGGTGCTTGCGGGCGTAGGCTCGTCGGTAGGCGTTGCGGGAGCGGCATGGATAGGAGCCGGCGCGGTACTGCTCATCATCGCCGCCGTGGCGCACCGCATAAAGGACATAATGGTCATACTCATCCTCGGCATAATGTTCTCGTCGGGCGTCAGCGCAGTGGTGCAGATTCTCCAGTACATCAGCCGCGAGGAGGCGCTCAAGACCTTCGTCATCTGGACGATGGGCTCGCTCGGCGACGTCACAGCGTCGAACCTCCTTGTCCTGGTTCCATCCGTCGCCGCAGGGCTGCTGATTGCCGTCGTCACCATCAAGCCGCTGAACCTCCTTCTTTTCGGAGAGGAATACGCCCGCACCATGGGCCTCGACATACGCCGCAGCCGCAGCCTCATATTCCTCTCCACCACACTCCTCGCAGGCACCGTAACGGCATTCTGCGGTCCCATTGGCTTCATCGGGCTCGCCATGCCGCACGTCACACGCATGATTTTCAACGACAGCGACCACCGGGTGCTCATACCCGCCACGATGCTCACCGGAGCCTCCGTTCTTCTTGTCTGCGACATAATATCCAAACTGTTCACCCTGCCCATAAACGCCATAACCGCGCTCCTCGGCATCCCCGTCGTGGTGTGGGTGGTGCTCCGCAACAAATCCATTACCACATGACAGAGCTGCGCGACTTCTCCATAGGCTATCGCGAAAACCGGCTGCTCGAGAGGGTAAACGCAAGCCTCGACAGCGGCTGCCTGACCGCTCTGATAGGGCGCAACGGATCCGGCAAGTCAACGCTGCTGCGCGCTCTCGCCGGCATCAACACACGCTACACCGGCGACATCATCATCGGCGGCAGGAATCTCCGCAAAATGCGTCCGCAGGAGCTTGCCCGCACCGTCGCCTTCGTGAACACAGAGCGCACACGCATATCCAACCTCCGCTGCGAGGACGTCGTTGCTCTCGGACGCGCGCCATACACCAACTGGATAGGACATCTTCAGGACGTCGACCGCGACATCGTCGCACGCTCGCTCGAAGCTGTAGGAATGTCGGCTTTCGCACGACGCTCCATGGACACCATGAGCGACGGCGAGTGCCAGCGCATCATGATTGCGCGCGCCCTTGCCCAGGACACGCCGGTCATGCTCCTGGACGAACCGACATCGTTCCTCGACCTCCCCAACCGCTACGAGCTCGTCGCGCTCCTCGCCCGTCTCGCCCGGGAACAGGACAAATGCGTCGTTTTCTCGACTCACGAGCTCGACATCGCCCTCCGTTTCTGCGACAGCATCGCCCTTTTCGACAATCCGCGCCTTATATGCGCTACTCCGGCACAGCTAAAGGCTTCGGGCGACCTCGAGCGCATATTCCACGTTCCCGACCGCTCTTACTGACCACGACAAGACATAATGAAAGCCGCGACCGGGCATTCCGGACGCGGCTTTTGTTATAGCGGGTTATATTCTTATTTTACAAGAACTTTGACAGCGTTGCCACCCTGACGACGGATATAGAGACCGTTTTCGGGGTTGGCGACGCGTACGCCCTGGAGGTTGAAGTACTCAGCCTCGCCTGCGGCTGCCTCGATCGACTCGATGCCTGTGCTGCCGGTCTTCTCGAAGTTGGTCACGTAGAGCGACGGAGCCTCGTTGAAGACGGTGACTACGACGGTCAGGTTGTACGTGCCGGCGTCAACGCTCTCGAGAGCGTAGTTGTTGCGGAGGCTGAGAGTGACGTCGCCTACAGTACCCGTGAAGTTTCTTGAGTCTTTGTCTGCGTCAGCTGCGGGAGTAGCCTCGGCGATGACGACATCGTTGATCTTGATTACGCTGTTGACCATTGCCGTTGTCACGTCAGCGGCAGCGACGGTCTTGGGCTCGAATGTGCCGGCGGTAGCTGCGGGAAGTCCGGTCGTGCCGAGCTCGATTTCAGGAGTAACGTTGTTGAACAGCTTGTAGGTGCCTTCCCAGCCTGCAGGAATAACGTCGCCAACCTTGAGGCTGTTTTCGCCGTAGATCTGGATGAAGTCGCCGGCCTCGTCGCATACGAATACGTTGCGGTTGTAGACCCAGCCCACTGTGAGGGCGTAGTCAATCTTCACTGCGGCTGCGTTTGCCTGAGCGATTGTCTCCTTGACGGACTTGACAGCCACTGCCTCGGGCTCTTCGGGCTTGGGAGCCTTCTCGTCGTTGTACTCGACAATCTGGCTGCCGGTAGTCATCTGCGGGGTCTCGCCCTTGTAGTTTACGATTGTGCCGAATACGACTACGTCATCGCCGACCTTGAGCTGGTCCTCGGCGGTAAAAGCCTCGCCGTTGAACCACTTGCCGCGGAAAATCGAGAATGCGTTTTCCTCGCTGTCGCCGATGGTGTAGGTGGCGTTGCCATACTGGGTGTTGATTTCCTGGATAGATAAAATCTTGCCTTTTACATATACGTCCTTCACCTGCGCGCTGGCGTCAAGACCTTTTGCGATGGCAAGAGCCTCGGCTGCGGTGTAGGGGCTGTCCAGAGTGCCGGCGGGAGCCTTGTAGCTTACGATGGAGCTGCCGGTGTTGACCTGAGGGCTGGTTCCGTTGTAGTTGGCAAGGTCGCCGGAAATGACAACTTCCGCACCCACTACAAGTTCGCTCTCGGAGGTAAACTTGGCACCGTCGAGACCTTTGCCACGGAATACATAGAGGGTTGTCGTGCTCGTCGGGGTATCGCCGATGTAGTAGGTGGCGTTGCCGTATGAAGTGCTGATTTCCTTGATGGAAACGATATAGCCCTTGACATAGATGCCCTCTACCTTGCCTGTCGCGTCGAGAGCTTCGGCAAGGGGAAGAGCCTTTGCCACGTTGTAGGGGCTTTCGAGAGTGCCTTCGCCCGCGGGTTCAACCGGAGTCTCGGGCTCCACGGGAGCGGGAGCCTCGCCGTAGGTGACGACACATTTGCTGAGCTGGTTCTTGCCGGTTGCCTCAAGAACGGCTTCCTTGGCGTCGCCGGTCCATACTTTGTTCGTAACTTCCTTGAATGCTACTGCCTTGCCCTCAAACTCAATCTTCACTATGTTCTCGGGAGCAGTGAAAGTCAGGGTCGAGCCTGCGTTGGTGCCGGTGCAACGGAAATCGACCACACCTGATGCATTTGTCCAGAAGTTCCAGCGACCATCACCGTCTGTGACATTTGTCACCGTGATTGTAACATCACCGCTCTTGAGCGATTCTACGGGAGTGTGTGTCGAGGGTTCGCCCTGCTCGAAACCAAACGCGGTCATGTTCGTCAGGTCAAACTCTACCGTTGTTGCGTATGCGCCGAACGAAAGGGCTGCGGCTGCAACAGAAAGTAAAAATTTTTTCATAGAGGTTTATATTAGGATTATTATTCGAAATGTCGTGGTTTATCTGGGCTGCTTCTCGAGATAGCGGCGCAGGAAAATCTCTGTGGGGAAGTGGTCGGAGTATCCGCCGAGATAGCTGCCCGCCGAATAGGTGCGCTTGGGGTAGCCCACGCGGTTGCCCTCGGTGTCCTTGAGGAAGTCGAAGTTCAGCACGCGGGCGTCGAACAGCGTCCAGTCCATGCCGCCTTTGGTGTTGACGAGGTTGCCCGATATGATAATCTGGTCAAAAAGGTTCCATGCGCTTTTGTAGGCGAGGGTGCCTATGCCCTTGTCGAGCATCTCCCACCAGGGATTGTAGAAGCCGTGAGCCTCAACGCCCTCCGGTTTCTTCTTGGCGCCGAGTATCTTGGCGCAGCTCTTGTCCATGGGGTCGTCGTTGAGGTCGCCCATGATGATGACGCCCATGTCGGGATCCACGCGCCAGAGGCTGTCGGCGATAGCCTTGCTCAGCTCAGCAGCCTTGACGCGGTTGGGCTCGCTTTTCTCCTGACCGCCTATGCGCGAGGGCCAGTGGTTGACGATGACGCCTATGCGCTGACCGAGAAGAAGACCGACAACGCACATCTGGTCGCGCGTGCGGAACGGGATCGCCGTGGCACGGTGGTTCGTCACGTTCTCCACCTTGAAGTAGGCAGGGTTGTAGATAAGGCTGACGTCGACGCCGCGGGCGTCAGGCGAGTCGTGGTGGACGTATTTCAGTTTCCATTTCGCGAGCTCGGGCTGGCTGATGACATCCTCGATGACGGAGGCGTTCTCAATCTCGCTGATGCCTATGATAGCCGGACCTAACGGAGTGGTGCGCGTGGCGAAGTTGCTGATGGCGTAAGCGAGGTTGTGGACCTTCTGGCGGTACTTGTCGCCGTTCCACTGGCGCTGTCCACCGGGAGTGAACTCCACGTCGCGCCCCTCAGGATTATTAGGAATGGTGTCGAAAAGATTCTCGAAATTATAGAATGCTATACCCGCCACCTGAACCTTGCGGTTCTCACGGGCGGAGGCGCTTTGCATGGTTCCGGACAGCAGCAGGAGCACCGGCAGAGCGTAGGCTATGATGCGTTTCATGGGTAATTCCTTATATTTATGCGCAAAGATAACTATTTTCCCTTATATTTTCCAAAAATTTATTCAGCCTCTTCCCGCAGCTTCGCAGCGGGTTGTAAGAAAACCGCACCCCCGGCGCTTTTCATATGCGGGCTCGTGTATACGGAGCTATCGACAGACACCTGCCTCTGGCGCTCTCTATTCGATTTTGCCTCAGAATTTTGCCCAGTCGTAATTCCGCGGAGCCCCGGAGGGGCGAGATTCCTATAACCCGCTGCGAAGCTGCGGGACTGGCGCCATCCACCCCATCCGCAACAAGCCCCGGAGGGCGCGCTGTTGCGGACGGCGATAGCCAAAGAAGCATGCCGGAGGTATGCTAAGGCGGCAAAGCCGCTCTCAACCCCGAAATAAGCCGACAGGCGTTTTCGGGGCGAGCCTGACTAAAACCGGCTTTTGCCGGAGGCAATACACCCACTCGCTCACGGATGACGGACTGTTTATTGCCTCCGGCAAAAATATAAACGACATAACGCAACCCCGAAAACGCAAAGCTTATTTCGGGGCTGAGAGCGGCTGCGCCGCCCTTACTCCCTCCGGGAGATCATATACCTTATACTTCGGCATTCTTCATATTCTCCGGTCCTTTTTCTTCGATAATTATCTTTCTTTACGAAAGCCGAAAAATAAAAAACCGAAATTCATAACTTTTCTTTGCTTTTTAAAATATTGTGTTTATCTTTGCACAGAAAACTAAAAACACATCCTTCCAAACCGAAATCTAAACCGAAAACTATATTAATTAACCCAATTTTCTATCTATGAAAAAATCATTACTCACAGCAGCGCTCGTTGCTTTCGCAATGTGCGCAAACGCTCAGACCGTAGTTTTTGAAGACGACTTCGAATGGTTCGCTCCCTGGACCGCACTTGGAAACGGCGAAGTAGAAGGCGAAGACCCCGCAGGCGACGCAGTTGGCGAAGACAACGAAAGCAGCAAGGCTCCTCAAATGGGTATGCCGAAGAACGACGACGGCGTAACCGTAAGAATGCAGCTTCACAGCAAAGGCTATCGCTTTATAATTGCACACAATGAAAGCAAGAAAGTGCGTCCCGCAGACCAGCAAATTTACCTTCAGACCAACTACCTCAAATTCGGTCTTACCGGCTATCAGAGCGGTATCGCATTCCCCGCTGTTGCTGAAGATCTCGAGAACGTAACCGTTGAATTCGACTGGTGTCCCCAGCGTCAGGGTTCAAAAACGGACTACAAAATCGACCCAGTCAACCTGATTGTTTTCGCCGGCACACCCGTTGCTGAGGACGAAAATCTCAACACCACATACAAGGACGACGACGAGGCTGTTCCCGTTCCTACCCACGGATGGGAAAACGGTCACAAGCTCGAGTGGATTCACGCTTCTGTCAATCTCGCTTCCGTAAAGGCAGGTCAGCAGATCGGCATCACGCAGCTCGAAATGGGTGAAGCTACGGCCAACCGCTGGTACCTCGACAACGTGAAGATCACAGCCGGCGGCAGCCAGACAGCAGTCGACAACATCGCAGTTGACGCTGCAGCTCCCGCCGAGTACTACAACCTCCAGGGCGTTCGCATAGCTGAACCCGAAAACGGCATGTACATCGTCCGCAAGGGTAACCGAGTAAGCAAAGTCGTTAAATAAGGACATAAACCCACATAAAAAAAACCGGCGGGGACGTCGGTTTTTTTATGTCCGAACGTGAAGAATACGCACCCGCAAGCCCTGAGTTTGTGTATTTTACGAAAGCCATAAAATAAAAAATCGAAATTTGGCACTTCTCTTTGCTTTTCAAAATATTGTTTCTATATTTGCATCATCATTACGAAACACAACTTCTTATATCGTAAGCTTAACCCAAAAACTAATTAACCAAACTTTATATCTATGAAAAAATCATTACTCACCGCAACACTCATGGCATTTGCAATGTGCGCAAACGCTCAGACCGTAGTTTTTGAAGACGACTTCGAATGGCTTGAACCATGGTCCAGCCAGAAACCTGCCGGTCAGACCGTAGAAGAAAACAATCCCGACGCAACAGCACAGCAGCTCGGCACCAACAAAGTCGAAGATGTATCGACATACGACGCCCTCCTTGCAAAGGGATATGAATTTCCCATCTGCTGCCATACCAGCAAAAGCCCGCGCGAAGCAAAGGCGCAGGTCTATCTGCAGCGCAACTATATCAAGTTCGGTCTCACCGATTACTTCTCTGGCATCACTCTTCCAGCAATGACAGAAATAGCTGATGGCGCCAAAACCACGATTGCGTTCGACTGGTGCTCAATGCGTCGCGGTGCTACAGCATGGGATCCGACAGCTCTTGTTGTAATTGTTAAAAACGGCGATACAGAAGAACAGTTCCTCGTTCCGACACACGAATATACCGATGGTGAAGAGTACGCATGGCTTCCCGTGACCGTCGATCTCGGCACATCTGTTAAAACTGGTTCGCGTATCACTGTACGCAATATCGACTCACAGTGGCCTTCTGAAACAGCAGGGGAAAAATGCCGCTGGTTCATTGACAACGTAAAGGTTACCGCTACCACCGGCACAACAGCAGTCGACAACATCGCAGTTGACGCTGCAGCTCCCGCCGAGTACTACAACCTCCAGGGCGTTCGCATAGCTGAACCCGAAAACGGCATGTACATCGTCCGTAAAGGCAACCGCGTAAGCAAAGTCATTAAATAAGACATAACACCACAAAAATAAAAACCGGCGCCCAGCCGGTTTTTTTATGCCCGCACGTGAAGGATACGCACCCGCAAGCCCTGTGCTGGCGCGTTTCGAGGCGGCGCGTGCTCCGCGGCTTGCCTCGAATGGGAGGTGTTGCTCCTGTCCCGCAGCTTCGCAGCGGGTTGTAGGGAAACCGCACCTCCGGCGCTCTCACACACCGGTTATATCACTTCTCGCTACTTATACGCATATGGTTGGACTGACTGTGCGAAAAAAATTTGCGGGGACGGAATTTTTTGTTACTTTTGCGATACGAACCTTATAAACTAATGAGACATGGCAAAAGTATTTGGAGCGGTCACCATCGACGCCGCACGCTGCAAAGGCTGTGACCTTTGCGTGGTGGCGTGCCCGCAGGATGTTCTCGCTCTGCAGCCAAAGGAAGTGAACGACAGAGGCTACCACTTCGCATATCCGGCTGTCCCCGAAAAATGTATCGGTTGCATGGCATGCTCCACCGTATGCCCCGATGCTTGTATAGAAGTCTATCGCGTTGTCGAACGCTGAGTCTGTGACCTCTGATAATCAGTAAAATGAAAAACATGGAAGAAGTAAAATTAATGAAAGGCAACGAGGCGATAGCCCATGCGGCTATACGCTATGGTGTCGACGGATACTTCGGTTACCCCATCACTCCGCAGAGCGAAGTACTCGAGACACTCGCAGAGCTGCGCCCCTGGGAGACTACCGGCATGGTGGTGCTCCAGGCAGAAAGCGAGCTCGCCGCTATAAATATGGTCTACGGGGGCGCCGCCACAGGCAAAGCTGTCATGACTTCGTCTTCGTCGCCCGGCGTCAGCCTCAAGCAGGAAGGCATATCATATCTGGCGGCAAGCGAGCTCCCCGCGCTCATCGTCAACGTAATGCGCGGAGGTCCCGGTCTGGGTACCATCCAGCCCTCGCAGTCCGACTATTTCCAGGCAACGAAAGGCGGCGGTCACGGCGACTACCACCTCATAGTCCTCGCTCCCGCGACAGTCCAGGAAATGACCGACTTCGTGGCTCTGGGCTTCGACCTCGCCTTCAAATACCGCAATCCCGCCATGATTCTCGCCGACGGTGTTGTCGGTCAGATGATGGAAAAGGTTGTCCTTCCCCCGCAGCGCAAGCGCCGTACCGAGGAGGAGATACGCCAGCAGTGCCCGTGGGCCGCATGCGGCAAAGGCGACCGCAAGACCCGCAACGTCGTCACCAGCCTCGAGCTCGACTCCGCCAAGATGGAACTCAACAACCTCCGCTTTCAGGAGACATACCGCCGCATCGAAGAGAACGAAGTGCGCTATCAGGAGTACTTCACCGACGACGCCGAATATCTCATCGTGGCGTTCGGCTCCGTGGCACGTATCTGCCTCAAGGCAATCGAGGATGCTCGCGAGAAAGGCATAAAGATCGGACTTATCCGCCCCATCACCCTCTGGCCGTTCCCCACTAAGCGCATAGCCGAACTCGCCGCCAAAGTAAAGGGCATACTCACCGTCGAGCTCAACGCCGGTCAGATGATAGAAGACGTGCGTCTCGCAGTCGAAGGCGCCGTTCCCGTCCATCACTTCGGACGCATGGGCGGAATCGTGCCCAATCCTACAGAAGTTATCGACGCGCTTAACGACAAATTTAATATCTGATGTCATGACCCAAGAAGAAATTATCCGCCCGGAGAACAAGGTCTACAGCCGTCCTTCATTACTCCTCGACACCAATACACACTACTGCCCCGGTTGCTCCCACGGCGTAGTACACAAGATAATAGCAGAGCTTCTCGACGAGATGGGCATAGCCGACAAGGCTATCGGCATCGCTCCCGTAGGATGCGCCGTATTCGCCTACAACTACATCGATATCGACTGGATCGAGGCGGCACACGGACGCGCTCCCGCCCTCGCCACCGCCGCCAACCGTCTCAACCCCGGAGCCATGGTATTCACCTACCAGGGTGACGGCGACCTTTCGGCAATAGGCACCGCCGAGACCATCCACGCCTGCAACCGCGGCGAGAACATCGCCATTATCTTCATCAACAACGCCATTTACGGCATGACCGGAGGACAGATGGCTCCCACTACCCTCCTTGGCATGAAGACAGCCACAACACCCTACGGACGCTGCGTAGAGCTCAACGGCTATCCCCTCGCCATCACCAACCTCCTCGCGCAGCTCGACGGCACATGCTACGTCACCCGTCAGGCTGTACACACTCCCGCTTCCGTACGCAAGGCAAAGGCTGCTATCAAGAAGGCGTTCCAGAACACGCTCGACAAGCGCGGCACATCGGTAGTGGAAATCGTTTCCACCTGCAACTCCGGCTGGAAGCTCACTCCCGCGCAGGCTAACGAATGGATGGCGGAGCACAT
>JAGBDG010000248.1 GCA_017937625.1 Muribaculaceae bacterium
TGAGACTCTACGGGAGGTTCTGCCAGCAGCCCCATAACGTCTTTGTAATGATAGCGCATGGTCACAAGCACGGGATGTTCGTTATAGGAGATTCCCGACTTATCGCGGGTCTCGACAAGCGAATAGATGCTCTTGTAAAGCCGGGAAATAGTTTTATCGGCTTTTTTGCTATATGTTCCGCCGATTAGCAACGCTATCTCGCGTTCGCCCGAAACCGACATATTGTCTATCTGTCGCACGGCATCTTTGCCCGACATCTCAGTTCCGTCGAAATCTACATTTCCGTCTTGGTAGACAAAAATATGGTGTGATTCAGACGCCTTGCGATAATGGTCGGCAAAGCGCTCCGCATACTCCTTATTGCTGACAAACATCTTGCCGTATTCACCGGCAAGGAGGCGCGCCGACAAATGATTACATTCACTCGCATAGTCCTTGCCAAAGGCAATAAGACCGACAAGCAGAGACATCAGGACGAAGAGTTTTCTCATAATAAATACAGTCTAAATTCCACGGTGCGGCAAAGTAAAGAAAATGTCAGCTCATAACATGTCGGCGAGCATGGAGAGGGCTGCTTCGGTCGCCTGCTCGATGACCTCGGCGCGAGAGCCGTCGAAATGAAAGACATTTTCCGCAGTACCTACCGGCGTACATGCGCCTATCCATACCGTTCCGACCGGCTTGCCGGGAACGGCACCACCTGGACCGGCAATGCCGGAGGTAGACACCGCGCAGTCGGCACGGCATACACGGCAGACACCTGATGCCATCTGGCGGACGACAGGACGGCTGACCGCGCCCTCTTTCTCGAGAGCCGCTGCCTCCACTCCGAGAACCGACATCTTCACCTCGTTACAGTACGACACCACCCCGCCCTTATATACGTCGGAGCAGCCGGCTATCGCAGTGACGGTGTGGGCTATGTTTCCGCCGGTGCAGCTTTCTGCCGTGGCAAGGGTATAGTTGTGCGTCCTGAGTTTTTCCAGTAGTTTTTCAGCTGTAGACATGTCCTGACATCATTTGTTTGTGTCGCCTAAAGGAGACAGATGGATTGCATCGACAAGAGCATGGTTCGTACGCAGGTTCATGTTCTCGTCTGTCGGTCGG
Organism: Muribaculaceae bacterium; assembly: GCA_017937625.1. Taxonomy (GTDB): domain Bacteria; phylum Bacteroidota; class Bacteroidia; order Bacteroidales; family Muribaculaceae; genus CAG-873. Next base: position 1,108 of record JAGBDG010000248.1, read on the forward strand.
AAACTTATCGTGATGTTGTGTTTTCCCGCCTTGAGAGGCACGTGCAGGCGGTTTGTCATGCCCCAGTCACACCAGTTGGCGCTTCCGCGCTGCGGCATGACGAACACTCCGTAAACCTTGCCGTCGACGCTCACAGAACGGACCGCGCATTTATTTCTCGTCGAAATAGGTCCGTTGCCGTTGGCATAGCGTGCCGCAAGCGAATACATGCCGTCGGCAGGAACGTCGACAGTGACAGTCACCGGTGCCGTGGCATGGTCAAGCTCAACAAAACCGTTGCCAGTATAGCCTTCTATGTTGCCGGAAGGAGCATCGGACACTTCTGATGATGTCATTGCCGTTTTTTCGCCGGGCATCTGGAAAACGAGCACCTGACGGTTGCTGCGCGGTTCGGAAGCGAACGTCTCTATTCCGTCGGCGAAAGCTATCACCTGCCACTCACCGGGTTTGTCGGTCGGATAAGACAGCTGGCGCGTGGTCTGCACGGGCTTGCCGTCGCGCAGCACTACATATCCTTCGGCATTTTCCACCGGATTCCAGCAGAGATGTCCGTCCTCAAGCCATGCGACAGGTGTGGGGAGTGTCTTGCGATTAGGCACATGATTCACTTTCATTGGAGCTATCTCGTTGTCTGCCATGACAATATCAATCGTATGCTTTCCGCGCAATGTGGAAGGTACGAACGGCTCATGCTTCTTGCCGTCGAGCTTGAATGAAGCTATCTTGTTGCCGTATCCGCTGACTGTAATGTCAAGGACTGCATCGCGGTACGGGAAGCCGTTGAGCGTCCGCGTTGCGGCAAGAGCCTTGGGAACGAAAGGATGGAAAACGAGGCGGTCGCGCTCGAACTCTATGCCGAACAGAATGCGGTGCGTGATGGCGATATTGCCTGCGAGACACCAGAGCATGTTCGACGAGTTGAGCTCAGTGGCTATGTCGCCGTTGTCAAGTACAAAATTCTCCTTGTTGGTGGCGAAAAGCGCTGCCGGACGTACTACGGAGCCTATAGCCTCGAGAGTGCCTTGCTCGTTTCCGGCAGAGGCGTTGGCGATAGCCCAGAAGGAGGCGACCCAAGGCCATAGGGCATTGTTATGGTAGGGGCGTACGTCGGGAATCTGCGGATAGAATATCGCGGTGCCGAAGGGTGTCGTCGGATTGTTCTCCGTTATGGCAGCCGCACGCTCGGGTGACGCGACACCGTAAAGTATCGCAAGCGATTCGCCAAGGGTCTCGGCTCTCGGGTTCAGTATGCTGAAATCGCGTCCGTAGTTGTACATGGCATAATAGCCCTTGTCGGCGAGCCACAGCTCATCGTTGATGGCGTCCTCGATTTTCTTTGCGGCTTCCGCGCTTTGTTCCGAAAGTTTCTTATCGCCCATCTCCGAAGCTATCTCGGCGAGCACACGCAGCGCGGCGGCATGTACCACCGATGTGCCGAGAGCCTCTGAATTGTATATGTCGGACATCTGCATCCATTTCGGATAACTCTGCGTGCGCCAGTCGATGAAAGAGGTCTCGCCCTTGACGAGTCCGCCGGTGTGGCTTACCTCGGCGTCTGCCTCAAGCGACTTACGGATTACGGGGTAGATGTATTCGAGCCACTGGCGGTCGCCGGTTACCTTGTATATCTCATACGCGGCGACAGCCCAGATAAGCCGGTCAGTGCTCACGGGCCATGCGCCGCCAGAGCCTGTATCCTGAATTATCGTGCCGGCACGGCTTACCTTGCGGCGCAACGACACCATTGAAGCCTCGGGCTGCATATATGCCATGGAAAGGATGATGGAATAACTTACGTCGCGTGTCCATACACCGCTCCATTCCTTGCCCGTGCGCAAGGTGGTGTCGGGCTCAACGGCGTTTACCATCTCGTCGAGAGCCATATTGTAGACTGCTGTCTGAAGCTTGTCGGATGTTTTAAGCTGCGGATATTTGCTTATGTCGTTGCGTAGCTTCCACACGCTGTCGACAGGAAACCCATAGCCCGGCTGAGCATGATATGTCGAGCGTATCTCGAAGGGCGACGGTGCCGTGGCGATAAACGAGCCCTGGCGCACGGTGTCCTTGCTCCAGGTATATGCCCCCGTAGTGAGTATTTCCTCAGCCGGCATTGCGACTGCGCCGATAGCGGCGGCAGCTATAAGAAAAAACAGTTTTTTCATAGTTATTATCTGATAATATGTAGTCTGATATATCGTTTTGTGCCCGGTCCGACAGTATAGAGCGCCGAGTTCCTCAATCCCGGCAGCCACACAATGGCGCCGTCGCATGTGAGAACCCACGTCTGACGCTTCTGAGGAGCCGTAAGCCGGGCGTTGTTGAATATGTCGCTGAGAAGTTTTGAACTGTGCGAGCCGAAAGGCACCATACGGTCGCCGCGCCGGGGATGACGCAGTTCCCAGCGCATATTCTTGCCCAGTACGGCTGCGTCGATGAATGCCGCGTCGGCACCGAAAGTCTCGGCAGGGAATTTTTCGACCGGATGTACCGACACTTCTATCGCCACAGGCGAGGTGATGTCATGACGGATATCGACCGGATAGGTATCTTCGTCAGCTATGGCATCGCCGGCAGCAGAAATATACAGCTTGCCGCGGCTCAGTTCGGCGACACCGGCGCCCGTCACCGGCAGAAAACGCTGCCCTGACGAATCGGCAGACGCGAGCATGCCGACAATCTGTGTTGTGGTGAAACCGCGTCCTTCAAGAATATGGCGAAGTATCTCAGCGGCATCCTCACGGAGAGCGAGACGGGAGATGTCAACGGTAGTGACGCCTTGCTCCGTCGCGACATACTCTTTTGCGACAGCCTCCGCGGCAGTCCGGCATAGAACAGCCGCGCTTTCGAGGTTGGCGACAGTACGGAGTATCGAATCGACGGCACCGGGGAATGCTTCTTCGAGAGCCGGTATAATGTGATTGCGCAGACGGTTGCGGCGGTGCGCATCCGAAGCGTTGGAGCTGTCGGTGATAAAGCCGAGCCCCATGTCGGCGAGATAGCGCTCGATATCTTCACGCGAGAAAGGAAGCAGCGGACGCACGACATTGCCACTGCGAGGGCGCATCGACGTCAACCCGGCAAGTCCGGCACCGCGCATGAGGTTGAGCAAGAAGGTCTCGGCGCGGTCCTCGCGGTGATGCCCGACGGCAACAGCCTGGGCGCCGAGCTTATCAAGTAAATCCTCGAACCACCTGTAGCGCAGGTCGCGGCACGCCATTTCCACCGATCCGCCGTGCTCGCGACGGTATGCCGCGACATCGAAATCGCGGATAAGAAGGTCGGTATCGAGCCGTGCGCAGATATCCCGGCAGTGGCGCATGTCGCGCATCGATTCCTCGCCGCGCAAGTGGAAATTGCAGTGCGCCGCGTGGCATTCGAAGCCCAGCTCTGCAAGCACCGACAGCAGCGCAACCGAATCGGCGCCACCGCTGAGTGCCACCACCACCGGAGCGCCTTCGTGAAGGAGGCGCCCCCCGGCGATGTATTCTCGCGTCCTCTCGGTAAAATTGTCGGCAAACTTGGTCATTTCAGCACAAAGATAGTCTTTTTCCGCCACACGCGCAACAATCCCGATGCGGGGGCGTTAGAGTTATATTAAACATAACTAACATGAAACGCTTCAGCCGCATAATTGCCGCCGTCGTGCTCCTTGCCACAGCATTCGGCGCCCGTGCCCAGTACTACGAGATTGCCAATCAGGTACAGAACCTTCTGTCGACGGCTCTTTCGGGATCTTTCCGCTATAAAGGATATGTAGACATGTCTGCGCTCGCCGGCATGGGCGACAAACGCGCTAACTTTGTAGGCGTTTCCACCACCCAGGGATTCCGATATGCATCATGGTTCTTCATGGGCGCCGGCATCGGTGTCGACGTTGCCATGTCGCGCAACACGTCGCATCTTCTTCCTCAGGAAGATTACTACTACGGCACGCACACCACAAAGGCAATGATTCCTGTCTTCTCCGATTTTCGCTTCATAATAGGCGGAGAGCGCACTGCGGCGTTCATCGACATCAAGGCCGGCGCGACATGGCTCGTAGGCAACGGCGAGCTGCTCCTCGACAACGCCACCATGGGTCACGGAGCGCAGTTCTATCTGCGCCCGTCGATTGGCGTCCGCATTCCCGTGCTTGCCGGCGACAACCGCAAGGCTATCAACATCGGCATAACCTACCAGCTCATCACATCCGACAATTTCTACAACTACTACGGCAACTCGGTAAGCCTCAACAGCCTCGGAGCTACTATAAGCTACGAATGGTAGTGTTTGCCCATCCCGACTGAAATCGCTATCTTTGTGGAATGAAACATTCCGCAATTCTCCTCATTGCCGCAGCGCTCGCATTCAGCGCCACGGCATCCGAAAGACATACGACCGATCTATCAGGTATATGGCAATGGCGTACCGACACTTCCGTCGCCACTGAACCCGTCAGCCTGCCGGGCACAATGGACACAAACGGCAAAGGCACTCCCAACGACCGCAAGGGCGAGACCACACAGCTGTCACGCAAGGTGACATACGCCGGTCCGGCATATTATACGCGCACAGTCGACATTCCCCGCAGCTGGAAAAACACCGATATCCGTCTTTTCCTCGAGCGCACGCGTCCCACCACTGTATGGGTCGACGGGAAACGTGCCGGCTCCTGCCGCTATCTTTCCGTACCGCATGTCTACAATCTGTCGGACATGCTTACCCCCGGACGCCATACGCTCACCATAATGGTTGACAACGGCGACAGCATACCGCAGCAGATAAAAGACAGCTCGCACGCATGCACCGAAGCCACTCAGACCAACTGGAACGGCATCATCGGGCGCATCGAGCTTCAGTCGGCGCCGCTATGCCATATCGAAAGCGTCGACTTTACCCCTGACATCGCCACACGCTGCCTCACAGCCGACATACGTCTTTCGTCGCCATATCCACGCCGCAAAGGCGTGCTGACCATCGAAAGCGGAAGCAACAGCGCAACAGTGCGGCTCAACCGTGGCGACACCGCCACAACCGCAACGCTCTGCCTTGGCGACACTGCGCGCCTGTGGAGCGAATTCTCGCCGGCACGCCATAAGGTCACCACAAGGCTCGACGACTCCGATACCCTCACAGGCTACGCGGCACTGCGCAATTTCACTGCGGACACGCACCAGTTTGCCATAAACGACACCGTCACCTTCCTGCGCGGACGCCACGACGCCTGCGTGTTCCCCCTGACAGGCTTCCCGCCAATGGACACGGAAAGCTGGCGCCGCTATTTCCGCACTATCAAAGAATACGGGCTCAACCATGTGCGTTTCCACTCGTGGTGCCCGCCCGAGGCGTGCTTCGAAGCTGCCGACATCGAGGGCATATACCTGCAGCCCGAACTCACCATCTGGGGAACTTTCAACGAGAGCGAAGCTGAGCTGATGGACGTGCTGCACGCCGACGGCATGGCTATACAGAAGGCTTACGGCAACCATCCCTCGTTCGTGATGTTCGGACTGGGCAACGAGCTTTGGGGCGAGCTTCCCCTCATGCAGCGTTTCGCCTCCGACTTCCGCACAGCCGACAGCCGACGTCTCTACACCTACGGCTCCAACGCTTACCTCGGCTGGCAGGGCGACCTGCCCGGACAGGAATTCTGGGTGACATGCCGCACAGGTGGCGGCGACGGATACTCAGCTCACGTGCGCGCATCTTTCGCCTTCTGCGATGCCGACGAGGGCGGAATACTCAACAACACATACCCCAACACGCAGATGAACTTCGAGGACGCCGTGCTGCGCTCCGAAGTCCCCGTCATCGGTCACGAGACGGCTCAGTATCAGTTCTATCCCGACTACGGCGAGCGCGCCAAGTATACCGGCGTGCTCGAGCCGCGAAATCTCGACGAATTCCACCGCCGCCTCGAGGCGTCCGGAATGGAAGCGCAGGCGCAGGACTTCTTCAAAGCGACAGGCGAGTGGGCTGTTGACCTCTACAAGGCAGACATGGAGATGAATCTGCGCACGCCCTCGATGGGCGGTTTCCAGCTGCTCGACATACAGGACTATCCAGGTCAGGGAACGGCTCTCGTGGGCATTCTCGACGCGTTCATGGACAGCAAGGGGCTCGTCACGCCCGAACGGTGGCGTCAGTCGTGCGACAGGACTGTCATCATGGCTGAGTTTCCTTCGTACTGCCTTGTCGAGGGCGACAGTCTGCGCTTCGATATTTCCTGCGCCAACTATAGCGGCAACGTCAGCGACGGCGACGTGCGCTGGACCCTCGGCGACGCCAACGGAGTCATCGCCTCCGGCACTTTCCATGCCGATATTCCACAGGGTTACAGCAAACTCGGCAAGGTAGCACTACAGCTGCCGGCAACCGACCGAGCCCGCAAGCTACGCCTGAGCTTAGGTATTGACGGAACTGACACGAAGAACGAATACCCGCTGTGGTCATATCCCGCCGACCGTACCGCCGACACGCACGGCATCGTGCTTGCCGACTGTCTCGACGACAATGTCGTGCGGACACTTCGCGCCGGCGGCAAGGTGCTACTCACGCCGCGCCGCGAACTCGTCGACTCCACTACCGTGGGCGGACTTTTCATGACAGATTATTGGAACTACCGCATGTTCCGCACCATCTGCGAAAACAACGGCAAGCCTGTATCGCCCGGCACAATGGGCATTCTCGCCGACGCGGCTCATCCGGCGCTCGCGGAATTTCCTAACGACGGACGCTCCGACTGGCAGTGGTACACCATTGTCAAGGCAAGCTATCCACTGATTCTCGACCGCTACAACGACGAAGGCTATCTCCCCATAGTCCAGACCATCGACAACATCGAGCGCAACCACCGCCTCGGTCTGGTCATGGAGTTCAATGCCGACGGCGGCAAACTCCTGCTGCTCATGGCGGATCCGAAGCAGATGAGCCTTCACCCGGAGGGCGAGCAGTTCCTCAAATCGCTCACCGATTACATGCAGTCCGACGCTTTCTCCCCCGCCAAGCGCATCACCTCCGACGAGCTCCGCAGCCTTCTCACCGAACCTTGCTCCGGCAAGACAATCACCACCCTTCGCAACATCTCTTACGACTGACATAACTGGCAATAAAAAAAGAAAAGCTCCGAATTTCGGGGCTTTTCTTTTTTATGTCTGTCTGGGATATTTCTCAGTAGGGAATCGACTCGTAATGGGGGATGTCGACGAGGCGGACATTGAACCGGAGGTTCGAGAAGGGCTTGATTACGCCGAGACTCTGGGTTCCGTAGGCTGCTGTATAAGGTACGACGATTTCGGCGGTGTCACCGCAGCGCATCTGCGGAAGGGCTATGCCCCAGCCGAGAATCATCTCGTCGAGACGTGCACGGAAGATGCCGGGAGCACCGTAGTTGGTCGACGAATCGGCGGGAGTGCCGTCGTAGAGATGGAGCATATAGCGCACGTCGACGGTGCTTGTGTAGAGAGGCGAAAGCTTGCCCTCAGTCTCAGAGCGGTCGTTGAAATAATGGATCAGCACGGGAGTATTGGGGCTCCACGACGGCGTGACGCTCTCATAATAGAACGTTCCGTCGGGATTAGTCTTTGCCTTCAGACTCTCGAACCACGCGTTGTTCTTGTCGCGCCAGTCCATATATTCGTCCCATGTCTGGTCGTCATCGTTGTTGCAGGCGCACATCAGCGCGGCTGCCACTGCAAGTAAAAATACAAGTTTTTTCATCAGAATTCTACTTTAGGAGCGGTGGCTGCAGCTTCGTCAGCCTGGAACTGAGGCTTGGCGGAGAAACCGAAGATACCTGCCCAGATGTTGGCGGGGAAGCGTTTTACGGCAATATTGTACTCGCGTACCACGTCGGTGTAGCGTCCGCGCTCCGTGGAGATACGGTTTTCCGTTCCTTCGAGCACTGTCTGCAGATTGGCGAACTGCTCGTTAGCCTTGAGGTCGGGATAAGCCTCGTGGACTGCGTTGACGTAAATGCTGAGAGCACGGTTGAGCTGATCCTGGGCGGCATTGTACTTCTCGAAGTGCTGGGTATCGGCAGGATTGGCGCCGGAGCTGAGGCTCTTAGCCTCGGTATATGCCTCCGACAGTCCGGCGCGAGCCTCTGTCACCTTCTCGTAGGTGGTGCTTTCGTGTGCTGCATAGCCCTTGACAGTCTCCACGAGATTGGGGATGAGGTCCATACGGCGCTGGTACTGCACCTCGACCTTAGCCCAAGCCTGGTCGAGATCCTGCTCGAGGGTCACCATGGAGTTATAGGTGTTGCGTCCGCTGAAGAAGAGCATGAGGACGAGAACGACGACAACGCCGATAATAATGTATTTTTTCATATTTGTCATTTGAGTTTACGGAGGAGTGATGCGAGGCTTACGCGGTCGTGGATGAGGGCGTGGAGTTCCGAGACGGGGACGCGGGTCTGCTCCATGCTGTCGCGCTCGCGCAGGGTGACGGTGTTGTCCTCGAGCGTCTGATGGTCGACGGTGATGCAGAAAGGTGTGCCGATGGCGTCCTGACGGCGGTAGCGCTTGCCGATGGCGTCTTTTTCCTCGTAGTGTGTGGCGAAGTCGAACTTGAGGTCGTCGACAATCTCATGTGCCTTTTCGGGCAGTCCGTCCTTACGGACGAGAGGAAGAACGGCGCACTTGACGGGAGCGAGCGCAGCGGGGAGATGGAGAACGACGCGGGTCTCGCCGTTGGGCAGAAGCTCCTCGTCGTAGCTCGAGCAGAGGACACTCAGGAACATACGGTCGACGCCGATGGATGTCTCGATGACGTAAGGAGTGTAGCTCTTGTTGAGCTCGGGGTCGAAATACTCGATTTTCTTGCCCGAGAACTTCTGATGCTGTGAGAGGTCGAAGTCAGTGCGGCTGTGGATACCCTCGACTTCCTCGAAGCCGAAAGGCATCTGGAATTCGATGTCGGTTGCCGCGTTGGCGTAGTGGGCGAGCTTCTCGTGGTCGTGGTAACGGTATTTCTCGTCGCCCAGACCGAGAGCCTTGTGCCACTTAAGGCGCCATTCCTTCCACTGTGCGAACCACTTCATCTCATCGCCGGGACGTACGAAGAACTGCATTTCCATCTGTTCGAACTCGCGCATGCGGAAGATGAACTGGCGGGCTACAATCTCGTTGCGGAACGCCTTGCCTATCTGCGCGATACCGAAAGGTATGCTCATGCGACCTGTCTTCTGTACGTTGAGATAGTTGACGAAAATGCCCTGAGCCGTTTCGGGACGGAGGTAGACTGTCATGGCGCCGTCGGAGGTGGAGCCCATCTCTGTCTTGAACATGAGGTTGAA
>JAGBDG010000249.1 GCA_017937625.1 Muribaculaceae bacterium
CCATCATCAGACGGGCGCGCGACAGGGCTGTCTCGAAAAGCTCGTCCTCCGGCGTGTCGTGCAGGCGGTCGGCGGAGTTCAGGATGCCGCCTCCCCGGCGGGCTATCTCCTCGTAGGTGAGTCCCTTGATTTTGTCGACAAACTCGCCCTCGCGGCTTCCGGCGTAGATGATGTGCGTGTGGGAGTCGCAGAAGGAAGGGATGACTATGCCTCCGCGAGCATTGATGACATCCTCGCCGCAGCCCGGGGCAGGGCATGCGTCCATGGTGCCGAAACTGTCGACGGTGCCGTCGATTACGCGGATGTAGGCGTTGTCGACGGTGCGGGGAACGCGGAGCATGTCGGCTCCGCGGAGATATGAAACGGCAGGATCCACTATCCCGTGAATCCTGCCGATATTGATTACATACATTCGCTGACGTATTTGATTGATTTGTCGAGCAGTGGCGACATTACGGTGTCCACGTCGACGAAGGGAACGTTCTTGCGGTAGTCGGCGAAGATGGCCTCGACGGTCTCGGAAGAGCGTAGGGGACGGCGGAACTCGAGCGCCTGTGCGGCAGCCATGAGCTCGATGCCGAGGATGCGCGTTGCGTTGTCGGTCACGCGGATGAGCTTCGTGGCGGAGTTGGCGCCCATGGATACGTGGTCTTCCTGACCCTGCGAAGATGGTATGCTGTCGCAGCTTGTGGGCCAGCACAGACCCTTGCTCTGGTTGAGGATGGAAGCTGCTGCGTACTGGGTGATCATAAAGCCGCTGTTGAGACCCGGCTTCGCCACGAGGAAGGAGGGCAGACCGCGTGTGCCGCCGATGAGCTTGTAGATACGGCGCTCGCTGATGTTGGAGAGCTCGGTGAGGGCAAGTGCGAGGTAGTCCATGGGCATGGCTATGGGTTCGCCGTGGAAGTTGCCGGCGGATACGATGATGTCGTCGTCGGGGAATATGGTGGGATTGTCCGTCGGGCTGTTGATCTCACGCGTGATGACGTCCTCGACGAAGCTTATGGCGTCGAGAACGGCGCCGTGCACCTGCGGGATGCAGCGGAATGAATAGGGATCCTGGACGTGCTCCTTGTGGCGGGCTATCAGCTGGCTGCCCTTGAGAATCTCGCGGAAATCGGCGGCGACGGCAATCTGTCCGGGATGGTGACGCACCTCGTTGACCTGCGGTCCGAAGGGCTCGATGCGTCCGTCGAAGGCGTCGAGCGACATTGCGGCGATGCGGTCGGCTGCCTTGAGGAGCTTCCTGGCACGCCATACGCCCCAGACGGCGTGTGCCGACATGAACTGTGTGCCGTTGAGGAGCGCGAGACCTTCTTTCGACATCAGGCGCACCGGCTCCATGCCTTTTTCGGCGAGTACTTCAGCCGCCGGAACAGTCTTGCCTTTGTACTCGACCTCGCCCAGACCGAGAAGCGGCAGGCACATGTTGGCGAGTGGCGCGAGGTCGCCGGATGCTCCGAGCGAGCCCTGCTGATAGACCACGGGAGTGATGCCCTCGTTGAAGAAATCGGCGAGACGCTGGACGGTAGAGAGCTGTACGCCGGAGTTGCCGTAGCTGAGCGACTGGATCTTGAGCAGAAGCATGGTCCTGACAATCTTCGAGTCGACGCGGTCGCCGACGCCGCAGGCGTGCGACATGACGAGGTTCTTCTGCAGCTGCGAGAGGTCGTCGGCGTTGATGGAGATGTTGCAGAGCGAGCCGAAACCGGTGGTGATGCCGTAGACGGGCTCCTTGCATTCTTTGATTTTGTTGTCGAGATATTCGCGGCAATGGGTTATGCGCTCGGCAGCCTCGGGACCGATGACGATGTGCGCGCCTTCTTCTACAAGACGGCAGATCTGCTCCGGAGTTACTTGTTCCGAAGATATAACGTGGGTCTTATTCATTGTTTGAAAGTGCTTTTTCGATGATGGAGTCGTCCGCGATGCTGGGGACGGTGACTTTTAGACCGGGGGTGCGCTGCATCTGGCGGCGTATTGCGTCGAGCGCGCCCTTGTTGCGCGCCCAGCTGCGGCGTGCTATGCCGTTTGTGACGTCCCAGAGGAGCATCGACGATATGCGGCGCGCGGAGTCGTCGGAGCCGTCGATGACCATGCCGAAGCCTCCGTTGATGACTTCTCCCCAGCCTACGCCGCCGCCGTTGTGGAGCGATACCCATGTGGCGCCTCGGAAAGAGTCACCGATGACGTTCTGCACAGCCATGTCGGCTGTGAACTGGGAGCCGTCGTAGATGTTTGATGTCTCGCGGAAGGGCGAGTCGGTGCCACTGACGTCGTGATGGTCGCGTCCGAGGACTACGGGCGCCGAAATCTCTCCGCGCTGTATGGCGTCGTTGAAGGCGAGGGCTATGCGCGTGCGTCCCTCGGCGTCGGCATAGAGGATGCGCGCCTGCGAGCCTACTACGAGGTGGTTCCTGCCTGCTTCCTTGATCCAGTGGATGTTGTCGTCGAGTTGTCCCTGAATGTCGGCGGGAGCGGCGGCGCGTATTTCCTCGAGTACGCGGGCGGCTATCTCGTCGGTCTTCGCAAGGTCCTCGGGCTTGCCGGAGGAGCATACCCAGCGGAAGGGACCGAAGCCGTAATCGAAGAACAGCGGCCCCATGATGTCCTGCACGTACGAGGGATAGCGGAATGAGCCGTCCTCGCGCAGAACGTCGGCGCCGGCACGCGATGCCTCGAGGAGGAAAGCGTTGCCGTAGTCGAAGAAGTACATGCCGCGCGCGGCGAGCTTGCCGATGGCGGCAGCCTGGCGGCGCAGCGACTCCTGGACGCGCTTCTTGAACTCGGCGGGATTCTCTGCCATCATGACCTTCGATTCCTCGAAAGTCATGCCGGCGGGATAGTAACCTCCCGCCCAGGGGTTGTGGAGCGACGTCTGGTCGGATCCGAGCTCAACGGGTATGTCCTCCTGGGCAAGACGTTCCCAGAGGTCGACCACGTTGCCCTGATATGCGAGCGAGACGGGCTTAGCCTCGGCGCGTGCCGAGCGGATGCGTGCGATGAGCTCGTCGAGCGATGTGTAGACCTCGTCGACCCAGCCCTGCGAGCGGCGTTTCTCGACAGCTTTGGGATTTATCTCCGCGGTCACGGATACGACGCCGGCGATGTTTCCCGCCTTGGGCTGGGCGCCGCTCATGCCGCCGAGACCTGCCGTCACGAAGAGCATGCCGGCAATTCTGCCGTCCTGGCTGTGGCGGCGTGCGGCGTTGAGAACCGTTATGGTGGTGCCGTGGACAATGCCCTGCGGACCGATGTACATATACGAGCCGGCGGTCATCTGACCGTACTGGCTGACGCCCATGGCGTTGAAGCGCTCCCAGTCGTCCTGTTTGGAATAGTTGGGTATGACCATGCCGTTGGTGACGACGACGCGCGGGGCGCCGGGATGGGAGGGGAAGAGTCCGAGCGGATGTCCTGAGTACATTACGAGCGTCTGCTCGTCGGTCATCTCGCTTAGGTATTTCATGACCAGGCGGTACTGCGCCCAGTTCTGGAAAACGGCGCCGTTTCCGCCGTAGGTGATCAGCTCGTGTGGATGCTGGGCGACGGCGGGGTCGAGGTTGTTCTGAATCATCAACATGATAGCCGCCGCCTGACGCGATTTTGCGGGATATGCGTCAATCGGACGGGCATACATGGGATAGTCGGGACGGTAGCGGTACATGTAGATGCGTCCGTAGCGGCGGAGCTCGTCGGCGAATTCGGGAGCGAGGGCGGCATGCTGCTCCTCGGGGAAGTAGCGGAGGGCGTTCTTCAGGGCGAGGCGTTCCTGCGCGGGAGTGAGAATCTTCTTGCGCCTGGGAGCGTGGTTCACCTCGGTGTCGTATGGTTTTGCTGCCGGAATCTGCGCGGGGATGCCCTCGCTGACGGCTATACGGAATTCGGAGTCGGTCATTTTCCTGAAATATTATTGTTAACGATGTCGAGGACGGCTTTCTCGCATTCCTCGGCTTTTTTCTCGATTTCTTCTGCGCGGGCGACGAGCTCAGCAGCCTTGGCGCGGTCCTTGAGTCCGGCGGCGTTGATGCGGACGTTGAGCCCGGCTCCGCGGACGGCGGCGCGTGCGGCGAGAGCTCCTACACCGGCATCGCTTGCCGACGCAGGATTGCCTTTCTCTGCGACGTCGAGAAGCACGAGGAAGCACTCTGCGGCGCGCTCCATGGTTGTCAGCGGTACCTCGCAGGCGAAGAGCGTGGCGTCCTCGAGGGCTTGTGCGCGGGCCGCCTTTTCCTCGTCGGTAGCCTTGGGCATGCCCAGAGCGTCCATGATGCGGTTGAAGGCATCGGTGTCCTCGTCGACGAGGGCGAGGAGGCGCCTCATGAGCTCCTGACCCCTGACGGCTATGTCGGAGAACTCTTCCCAACGGTCGTCCCAGCCTGCCTTGTGGGCAGAGAGGTTTGCCACCATCGTGCCGAGGGCGGCGGCGAGGGCTCCCATGTAAGCCGATACGGAGCCACCGCCGGGGGCGGGCGATTCCGACGCCGTTGTCTCGGCGAATTTGCCGCATGTGAGGTCGACAAGGCGCTTGCGCGGTGTGCCGGCAGCCTCGAGCATGTACTCGATGACCTTCTCCTCGGGTTTGAATGGCTTGAGCTGGTCGAGACCCATGGAAACGACAGCCATGCGGATTATCTCTTCTTCGGGGATGCCGAGCGAGCGCTGCTGGAGGCGCAGATAGTGGCGTCCGGCGTCGAGGAGAGTGGACTTGGGTATGAGTCCGACAATCTCCGTGCCGGTGACGCGGATACCGCGCGCGAGTGCGGCACGGCTGACCTCGTCGAACGCCTTGTGGAGCGGCGTGAGGCTGCGGTCGGTGATGTTCATCGACACCTGGGCAATGCCGTACTCGTCGATGTACCATCCTATCGCCTTTGTGCCCTTGAGGGTTCCCGGCTGCATGACGGGCTTGCCGTTCTCGTCTTTCAGAGGCTTGCCTGTAATCTTTCCGCCTTCGCGGACAGGACGTCCTTTCTCGCGGACGTCGAAGGCTATTGCGTTGGCACGGCGCGTGGAGGTGGTGTTGAGGTTGAAGTTGACCGCGATGAGGAAGTCGCGGGCTCCTACAGCCGTGGCGCCGGTGCGCGCCGCCTTCTCGTCGAAGTGGCGGTTGCCGAAGTCAGGACCTTTGTCGGGGTCGCCGAGGCGTTCAGGCAGACCCTCGTACTCTCCGGCGCGGCAGACGGCGAGGTTCTTGCGTTCGGGACGGAAAGCCGCAGCCTCGTAGCAGTATACTGGGACCTCGAGCTCGTCGGCTATGCGCTTGCCGAGCTTTCTCGCCAGCTCGGCGCATTCCTCAAGGGTTATGCCGCTTACGGGCACGAGCGGAAGCACGTCGGTGGCTCCCATGCGTGGATGCGCTCCGTGGTGCCCGCGCATGTCGATGACCTCGGCAGCCTTGCGCACGCTGCGGAAAGCTGCCTCGAGGACGGCGTCGGGCTCTCCGACGAAAGTGACGACGGTGCGGTTGGTTGCGGCTCCGGGGTCGACGTCGAGAAGCGTGACACCGTCGACGCTCTCTATGGCGTCGGTAATCTCTTTAATAACTGCGGGATTGCGTCCTTCGCTGAAGTTCGGAACGCATTCAATGATACGTTTATCCATGGTTTATAGCTTATCTACCGCAAATTTAAAAACATTTTTCGAATAAGCAAAACGGCGGCAGCGGGCAAACGGTCAGGCAAGCGCCACGAGAGAGAGGCGGTGTCCTTCGCGGAACTGCGACTCGACGATGCGCAGGCGCCTTCCGTCGGCGAGGGTGATGATGTCGCCGGACAGGGGCAGATGGATGTCGAGTAGCGAGAGACCGGGCTTCCCGGCAGCCTTGTATGCGGCTTCCTTGAGTGTCCACGCCGACAGAAGCCCGTCGTCGGAGCCGTAGACAGCAGCCTCGTCGTCGTTGAGGAACTTGGGCATGACCTTGCGCAGGGCTGGGCGGAAAGTCTCGATGTCGACACCGACCGGCGAGCCGTCGAGGCTCTGGACAAGCACGGCGTATGTCTCGGAATGGCTTATGGACAGCACGGGGTCGAGCCGTCCGGGCACGGAGACAGCCGGAGCGCCTGAGGGAAGGTTGTACTTGCGGGCGCCGTCGCCGAAAGCGCGGCGCACGAGACGTCCGACGGCGAGATTCTCGCGGATGCGGCGAGGACGGGAGTCGGACTCGATTTTTTCAATAAACAGCTGATAATTATCGGTCATCTGAGAGAGTTGAGGAGTTTGTCCATGTCGTCGCGGACCGCTTTATAGACAGGATATACCGAATCTACCGGTTGTGTGGCTCCGCTGAAGACGGCTGCGGCGCTCAGCAGTGCCGGACGGGAGCCGTCGCGGCGCGCGATGATGTATATTGGGGCGGTGCCTGCGTCAGGGCTGCCTGCGATGAGGCATTCTACGCCGGCGGCGTTTGTGAAGGTGCGCGTGTCGGCGGGCGTGTCGCCGAAGTTGAGGCTCATGCGCTGCATGCGGTTGTCGAGGGCTCGGTCGAGGTCGGCGGTGTTTCCGAAGGACATTGCCGTGAGGTGGACTGTGACGCCGTAGGATGGATAGACGATGTCGAGCCAGCCCGGTTCTTTCTCGCGGCGGACGGCGGAGGCGTTGACGCGCATGTCGAAGGTTCCTGAGGAGAGGACGACCGTGGCGGTGTCGCAGACCGGGACACGCGGATATGCCGTCGGGCGCGGCACGGCGCGATGTCCGCTGTCGGAGCACGCCGCGAGTAATGCGGCGAGCGTCGCTATTGCTGCGAGGCGTTTCATTTTTCCTTGATTTCGGGCATGACCTTCACACGTACCTCGGCGATGCGGTGGTCTTCGATGTCGAGGATGAGGAAGTGGCATCTGCCGTAGACGAGGGGCTCTTTTTCCTTTGGGAAGTCGCCCTTGATGGCGAGGAGCATTCCGGCGACGGTCTCGACGTCCTCGGTGACGGGCGTGTAGTCGTCGGGTTCGAGACCGGTGATGCGGAAGAAATCGGTGAGCGGCGTGCGTCCTTCGAACATGTATGTGTCGTCGCGCAGGCGTCGGAAAGTGGTGTCGGGCTCGTCGTACTCGTCGTCGATGTCGCCGACAATTTCCTCAAGCACGTCCTCGAGTGTTACGACGCCCTGGGTGCCACCGTATTCGTCGACAACGATAGCCATGTGTATTTTCAGGCGGCGGAAATCCTCGAGAAGGTCGTCGATGTTCCTCGACTCGGGCACGAAGTAGGCGGGCCGGAGAAGTTTCTTCCAGTCGAGATCCTTCGCCTCCTCGGTGCCGATGTAGGGCAGGAGGTCGCGGGAATATAGTATGCCCTTGATGTCGTCCTGGTTCTCGTCGTACGCCGGCAGACGTGAGTACCCGCTGGCGAGCACAATCTCCATTACCTTGTCGAAAGGCATGTCGATGCGGAGGTCGGTGATGTCGACGCGGGGTGTCATGATTTCGGAGGCGGCGGTGTCGCCGAACTTGAGTATGCCCTCGAGCATCTCCTTGTCGTCGCCGCTGGCGCCCTGGGTGATTTCGAGAGCGCGGGAGAGCTCGTCGGTGGTGATGTCGGACGGGCGCTTGACCACGACCTTGCGGACGAGCGTGCCGGACTTCACCAGAAGCTTCGCCGCGGGCGAGAGTAGGCGGTAGATGAAGCCGAGGGGAGCGGCTGCCGCGAACGCCCAGCGCTCGTTGTAGTTGTTGGCAAGGAGCTTTGGTATGATTTCGCCGAAAAGCAGGATGACGAAGGTAAGGATGACCGTCTGCAGGACGAAGCTCAGGACGGGTGGCATGCTGCTGAAGACGGGACCGAGGGCGTAGTTGGTGAGGACTACTATGGTGACGTTGACGAGGTTGTTGGCGATGAGGATTGTGGCGAGAAGCTGCTGCGGCTTCTTCATGAGGCGCACCACGCCGTCGCCTTTCTCGTCGTCGCCTATCTGCTGGAGCTGCTGGTCGGTGAGCGAGAAATACGCCATCTCGCTGCCGCTGACGAATCCCGACACGAGCAGACAGAGCAAGGCGAGACAGAGAGCGAGTATCTGTCCTGCGCCAAAAGTACCGATTGATAAGATTATGTCCGGCATTGTGCCGGCAAAGTTACTAAATATGTCCGAAGACGGCAAAGGGTCAGTGTCCAAAATAGAGAAAAATAAGATTAACGGTCATTGATTGATGGTTGTAGAAAGCATGTAGCCGTGACCGGTTCGGCTGATAAGATATGGCGCGAGGTCTCCTAATTTCTTGCGGAGGCGCGAGATGTTTGTGTCTACGATCCGTTCGTTGGAGCCGGCGGTCTCGTCGTTCCATACGGTTTTGAAAATCTCGAGTCGTCCGACGTATGAGTCGATGTTGCGCAGAAGCATGGCGAGTATGGCGAACTCCTTGGGTGTGAGGGGTACGGGGACGCCGTCGATCTTGACGTTCTGCCTGCCTATGTCGGCTGTGAGGTTCTTGAACGTGACGAGGCTGCGTGGCGCGGCGGAGCGGACGTGGCGGCGCATCACCGACTTAACGCGCGCTACGAGCTCGCGCAGTGAGAACGGCTTGACGATATAGTCGTCTGCGCCTGCCTCGAGGGCGTCGATGGTCATGCTCTCGCCACCGAAAGTGCTGTAGAGGATGAAGGCGATATTTTCGGTTTCGGGATTTTCCTTCAGGTCGTAGACCAGGTCCATGCCTGTGTACTGCTGCCGCATGCCGTCGGCGATGATAAGGTCGATGTCCGTGAGATCTCTGCGGCAGACTTCGGCGGCGTTTATTTCGGTCTCGATATGATAGCCCTCGTTCTTCAGGTTGACCTGAAGAAGCTCGCAAATGTCCTTGTCGTCATCGACAAGAAGAATCACGCCGAGTGATGAGTTATACGTCATTTACAATTTCTGCCGTTTGTTCCGCAAAAATAATGTTCTTGGTCCGGAAATACAAAGGTTGTAACTGATTTGTGTCCTTTTTGTTCCCGAATTTTAAAAAATATATGCGTCTGGAATGCCTCAGGAGGCTATTTCGGCGCTTTGTGGAAGTTGTCGCGGAGGGTGTCGACGACGTTGATGATATAGTCGCCGGTCTTCTCGAGGTCGCCGATTATATCCATGTAATATATGCCCGCCTGGTACTCGTAGTGCTTCTCGTTGATGTTCTCGACGTTGGAGCCGCGGAGCGAGTTGCGGTAGTTGTTGATTTCCCTTTCCTTGTTGTACGACTCGATGAGCGACTTTCCGCTGACGCTCTCCATGTTTGTGAGCTGCGCCATCATGAGGGTCATGGCATCCTTGATATAGACGTACATGGTGTCGATGTTGTCGTAGATTTCCTTGGTGAACTGCACGCCCGACTGAATCTTTCGGTTCATGATCTTGCCTATGCCCATGCAGCTGTCGGCAATGCTCTCTATCTCGCTGATGATGTTGAGCATGGCGGCAATCTTGAGCTTGCCCTCGTTGGAGAGCCTGCCCTC
Organism: Muribaculaceae bacterium; assembly: GCA_017937625.1. Taxonomy (GTDB): domain Bacteria; phylum Bacteroidota; class Bacteroidia; order Bacteroidales; family Muribaculaceae; genus CAG-873. The sequence goes on from JAGBDG010000249.1 coordinate 9,427, forward strand.
GGCGCATCGGTTGAGATAGTGTGCAATCTCGAGCTCCATGCGGTCGGATATGTCCTCGTACTTCTCCACGCGCGACAGCAGGGTGTTGTATTCCTCCGATTTCTCCGGGGTATGGATGAGTGTCTGTGCCATGCGTATCATGCGGTTGACGCGCTCGGCGTAGACGGAGATTTCCTTCTCGGCTGTCGCGATGTTGAGCTCGGCGGCGTTCATGAGACCGCCGGAGATGAACTTGAGCGTGAATTCCTCGTCGTCGCGGCTCTTCGAGGGCACGATCCACTCGACAATCTTGACGTAGACGTTGGTGAGCCATATCATGACCACGACGTTGACGATGTTGAACGTGGTGTGGAATATCGACAGACCGAACGACACGCTCATCTGCATGGCGGCTATCTGGCGGAGGGCGTCATGCCCCTGGGGCAGCGAGTTGTCGAAAAGGTGGTTGTATATCTCCGGAGCGGTAGCCTCGAGGTTCGTCACATAGCCGTAGAGGGCGTTGGGGTCGCCCTGACCGATAGCCTCGGTGAGCCATGCGTTGAAGTCGGCGAATGGAATGAACACGCAGACGCACCATATCGTGCCCAGGAGGTTGAAGAGCAGGTGACCCATGGAGGCACGCTTGGCGGCTACGTTGCCGCTCAGCGAGGCGAGGATCGGGGTGATGGTCGTACCGATGTTAGAGCCGAGCACAAGGGCGCAGGCGAGGTCGAAAGTTATCCAGCCCTTGGAGCACATGATCAGGGTGATGGCGAAAGTAGCCGCCGACGACTGGATGATCATTGTCAGGACGATGCCGACGAGGACGAAGATGAGTATCGAGCGTATTCCGAGCGAGGCGTACTGCTTGAGGTAGGCGAACATCTCGGGGTTGTTCTGCAGGTCGGGGACGTATGAGCTGATGAGGTCGAGACCCATGAAGAGGAAGCTGAATCCGATGAGGAACTCGCCGATGCTCTTGGTCTTGCTCTTGTTGAGCAGAAGGAGGACTACAGCCACGCCGATGATGGGAAGGACGAAGGTCGAGATGTTGACCTTGAATCCGAAGAGGGCGATGATCCATGCGGTGAACGTCGTGCCGACGTTGGCGCCGAAGATGACTGCCATCGACTGACCGAGGGTCATAAGACCGGCGTTGACGAAGCTCACCACCATCACGGTGGATGCCGAGGAGCTCTGGATGAGTGCCGTGATTGCGCAACCTGTCAGGAGTCCGGCGAATCGGTTTCGGGTCATTGCCGAGAGGATGTTTCGTAGGCGGTCGCCGGCGGCTTTCTGCAAGCCTTCGCTCATCACCTTCATGCCGTAGAGGAACAGGCCGACGGCACCAAGGAGACATAAGAAGTCGAGTAAACTATAATCCATTTTGATTAAGACGGTATTCTTCGGCAAAATTAATAAAAGTCAACAAAAAAATAAAATTTTATTGCGATAGTGTAAAATTGTAAAATGCCTGAGGGGTGAGTGCGGCGAGTTAAGGATTTGCGGCGGGGGAAATTTTTCGTTATTTTTGCGGCGCAATGGCAGAAGAAGCAAAACTCGACAACAGGCGCATCATGAAGAACTCGGTGATGCTGTACGTCCGTTCGCTGTTTACGATGGCGATAGGGCTGTATACGTCGAGGGTGGTGCTGGAGGTGCTGGGCATCGACGATTTCGGCGTGTACAGCGTAGTGGGCAGCCTTGTGGTTGTCTTCGGCTTTTTCACAAGCTCGGTGGCAAGCTCGATATCGCGCTTCGTGTCGTTCGAGCTCGCTTCGGGCGACACGCGCCGGCTGCGCTCGACGTTCAACTCAGGCATGGTGATAGTGCTGTGTCTGGCGGGGATAATAATATTGGTTTCCGAGACGGTCGGTCTATGGGCTTTCGGACGGCTCAACCTGCCTGCGGGCAGCGAGCGGGCGGCGATGTGGGTCTATCAGCTGTCGATAGCGACGGCTATTCTCAACCTATTGCAGACGAGCTACATATCGACAATCATTGCCCACGAGCGCATGGGCGTGTTCGCTTATGTCGACATAATCAACTCGACGCTGAAGCTCGCGGCGATTTTCGTGCTTAAGTTTACGGGTTCGGACAAACTCGTGCTCTATGCCTTCCTCGTCATGGCGGTGATGATGCTCGTCACGACGGGCACGGCGATATACTGCCGTCGCAGTTTCGCCGAATGCCGCATCGACCTGCGCGCCGACCGCGACATTATCCGCCCGATGATGGTCTTCTCGGGCTGGAACCTCTTCAAGACAGGCTGCGACGCGGCTCGTCCGACGGGCATCAACGTGGTTGTCAACCTGTTTTTCGGCGTGGCGCTCAACGCCGCCGTGGGTGTCGCCATGAACGTGAGCGCCAATATGTTCAAGTTTACGGCGAACGTGTTCACGGCGTTCAAGCCACAGATAATCAAGGCTTACGGCATGCGGGCGTTCGGCAATATGCAGTCGCTGCTCGCCAATGCCTACCGCTTCTCGCTGTCGATGCAGATGATAGTGACGATTCCACTGCTGCTGGAGATGCCCTACATTCTGAAGATATGGCTGGGCGTCTATCCCGACTATGCCGTGGTGTTCTGCCGCCTGCTTCTGGTGAGCATGCTGTTCGACGCGATGATATCGATTACGGAGTACGGTATCAACGCCACGGGGAAGATTATGCGTTTCAGCCTTGTCAACGGGTTGCTGACTATTTCGCCTGTCGTAGTGGGCTGCGTGGCGTTCAGCTACGGCGCTCCGCCGCAGACGGTCTATGCCGCCCAGGCTGCGGCATGTGCTGTCGCTCTGGTGTGCGACCTCGCGATACTGAAATCGCTTGTGCCCGAAATCAACATAGGCGCGGCGTACAGTATTCTCCTGCGTATAGGATGCGTCGGCGCTGTTGCAGCCGGCGCGGCATGGTGGTGCGGCAGCCTTGTGCCCCACAACGGCGTCGTGCGTCTGCTGACGGTGTGCGCTGTGTCGACGGTGCTGTGCTGCGCGGGCGTGTGGCAGTTCGCGCTGGGCGATTCGGCGCGCGCCATTGTACGCAAAAAGCTTAAGAAGATTTTCTGAAACTATTCTATTCTTCGGCGGTCTGTTCCTCGCGGGCTACGCGTATCAGCTCGAGGCGGTTTGCCGCTTTCTTGAGAATGTCGAAGCGGTATGGCTCGGCGATGACCGTCGCGCCCTGGGCGGGAATGGTGCCGGTGAAGTGGAGGATGTAGCCGGCGAGTGTCTGGTAGCTGTCGTCCTCTGGGAGGTCGAGTCCGAAGCGCTCGTTTATCTCGTTTATCTCGCAACGGCCGGAGAACTCGTAGATTCCGTCGCTGAGCTCGCGCATGGTGAGCCCGGACTTGTCGTGCTCGTCCTCGATGTTGCCGCAGATTTCCTCCATGAGATCCTCGAGGGTGAGCATGCCGGCTGTGCCGCCGAACTCGTCGACGACGATGGCTATTGAGCGTTTCTGCTGCAGCAGGCGGCGCATCATAACGTTGGCGAGCATGTTCTCCGGAGTGTAGAGCACGGGCTTGATGTGCTCCTTCCAGTCGGATTCGGGGTCGAAGAGCTCGCTGACGTGGATGTATCCGAGTATCTTGTCGATGTCCTCGCGGTAGACGATGACCTTGGAGCGTCCTGTGCTGACGAAGAGGTCGACGAGGCGCTCGCGTGTTCCGGAGTCTATGTCTATTGCCACAATCTCGTTGCGGGGAATCATGCAGTCGCGGACGTGTGTGGAGGAGAAGTCGAGGGCGTTGTGGAAAATCTTGACCTCGTGCTCCACGGTCTGCTTCTGCTCCTCGAGGTCGTCGATGGACTCCTCGAGGTAGTCGTTGAGGTCGCCGATGGAGATGAGATGGAGGTTCTTTTTCTCTCCTTTGAAACCGGCGAGGCGCATTATTATTTTGGAGAGCCACGAGGAGAAGACTGATATTGGGTAGAGGACGATGTAGATGATGAACAGTGGCACAGCCATCACCTTGAAGGAGTTGTTGGGGTTGATGCCGAAGATTGTCTTGGGCAGGAACTCGCCGGCGAGCATGATGACGCAGGTCGAGATGAGGGTCTGCACCAGAAGCACCATGCCTTCGGAGTGGAATATACGTGCGAGCCACGGCTCCATGAGCGCGGCGGCGCCCATACCGTAGATGACCAGGACGATGTTGTTGCCGACAAGGAGGGTGGATATGAGAATCTCGGAGTTGGAGTAGAAGCGGTGAAGGAGCTTGGAGAGCAGTCCGCCCTTGCTGACATCGAGTTCCACACGCACCCGGTCACCGGTGACGTATGCCATCTCTACTCCGGAAAAGAAGGCGGAGAAGATGAGCGAGACGAGTGTTATCGTTATCCAGGTGGTTGGGTCGGCGGGTGTCATTTGTCGGTGTTTTTAGAGAATTTGAATTCGGCTTTGACGGGTTTCTGTCTGTCTGTGGTGGCGTCGGTAGCCTTGACTGC
>JAGBDG010000250.1 GCA_017937625.1 Muribaculaceae bacterium
GGGCTACTGGGTAGTCGGCGACCGCTGCGCGGGCGCCTGATGTGGCGGATGGGGCGGACTGGTCTGACGATTCGGGGATGTATCGGATGCGACGGATGTGGTGGGTGGGAATAATGGGATATTTGGGAGGAATGGGAGGTAGATATTAGTATTCTTATTAATTTAAAATATATATTTTGAGATGATATCGTTGATATCCCCAAAAATAACTAACTTTGTAACAAATTATTTCAAAATGAAGCCACAACGCATTATCACATTAGCGCTTACAGCTTTACTTGCTGTGGTGCCCGCCCTGGCTCAGATTTTTACTCCGGTCAAATGGTCTACCAAGATAGAGATGACCGGCGAGTCAAAAGGCGAAATTGTTTTTACCGCCGCGATAGAAAACGGCTGGCATGTCTACTCGAATGACATTGACCCTAACGTTGGTCCGTCGCCGCTCACGATTGAATATGACGTTCTGAAGGGCGTGAAACTTGACGGCAAGCTGAAACCGTCGAAGGCTCCCCACGCAGAGTATGACAATATGTTCGAGGCAGAACTTCGCTGGTGGACCGACAATGTGACGCTCCGCCAGGCTTTCACCGCGACGGCAGCGGATTTCACAATCGACGGTACTATAGGATACGCCGCCTGCAACGACGAAAACTGCATACCGCCATCGCGCGAACCGTTCTCGCTCAGCGGCAAGGCGAAAATCGCCAAAGCCGTTTCTCCGGCAACAGCGGAAACAACGCCCGAACCTGAGATTATTCCAGCAGTCGTAGCCGCAGACACGGCTTCGGCGGATACTACGGCGGCAGTGACCACCGTGACAGAAGCTGCCGCCGAGGCTGACCTATGGGCTCCGGTAAACTACGACAGCACCGAACAGAAAGAGGCTCAGAAAGGCTCACTGTGGTATATTTTCTTCACATGTTTCCTCGGTGGTTTCATCGCGTTGCTGACGCCCTGCGTATGGCCGATGATTCCCATGACCGTCAGCTTCTTCCTCAAGAAAGGGAAGTCGAACGCGCGCGGTCTTGTCGACGCGTTCACATACGGCATTTCCATTATAGTTATTTATGTAGCGATGGGTCTGATTGTGACTGCAGCATTCGGGGCAAGCGCCCTCAACGCTCTATCGACGAATGCCGTGTGCAACATCATCTTCTTCCTTCTCCTTGTGGTGTTCGCCATCTCGTTCTTCGGCGCGTTCGACATACAGCTGCCTTCCTCATGGAGCAACCGCATCGACGGCGCGGCAGAGAAAACGACAGGTCTTCTGAGCATATTCTTCATGGCTTTCACCCTGACTCTGGTATCATTCTCCTGCACGGGTCCTATCATAGGCACACTGCTTGTGGAGGCTGTCAGCTCGGGCGACAAACTCGGTCCGGCAATCGGCATGTTCGGCTTCTCGCTGGCTCTTGCCATTCCGTTCTGCCTTTTCGCAATGTTCCCGAGCATGCTTCAGAAGGCACCCAAATCCGGCGGCTGGATGAATACCGTCAAGGTGGTGCTGGGCTTCATCGAGCTTGCATTGTCGCTTAAATTCCTCTCCGTAGCCGACCTCGCGTACGGCTGGCATATCCTCGACCGCGAGGCATTCATAGTGCTGTGGATTGCACTTTTCGTACTTCTCGGTCTGTATCTCCTCGGTCAGTTCAACTTCAAGCACTACGGCAAAGCCGACAGCAGCGTGGGAGTGTTCCGCTTCTTCCTGGCACTCGTCTCTCTCTCGTTCGCCGCATATCTTCTTCCCGGTCTGTGGGGCGCTCCGCTCAAGGGCGTAAGCGCTTTCGTGCCGCCGCTGTTCACTCAGGATTTCAACCTCTATGGCAGAGAGTTCGTTGAGTATGACGACTATGACGAGGGCATGGCTGTTGCCGCTAAGGAAAACAAGCCGGTTCTCATCGACTTCTCCGGCTACGGATGCGTCAACTGCCGCAAGATGGAAGGCGCCGTGCTCGACAACAACAACGTACACGCCATGATCGAGGACAATTTCGTGGTCATCAAGCTTATGGTCGACGAGAAGAAGAATCTTCCCGAGCCTGTTACCGTCGAGGAATACGGGCGCAAGACCGTGCTGAAAACATACGGCGACCGCTGGAGCTATCTGCAGCGATATAAGTTCAACGCCAACGCGCAGCCTTACTACGTTGTGCTCGACACAAAGGGCAACTATCTGTCAGGACCGTTCTCATACGAGGAAAACATTCCGGCATTCGTCGAATTCCTTGAGAAGGGTATCAAGAACTTCAAGAAATAACGTCACATAAGGTCACAAAAAAAAATCAGGTTGCGGATTCCGCAACCTGATTTTTTATCTGTGGTCAGGAATCAGATGCCGTAGTCGGCGAGCTGATCTACCGAGAAATTACGAATGAATGTGAGGTGGCTTTCGCAGAGAGCCTGAGCCATCTTGGTGTAGACGGTGGCTGTGGCTGTGAGGCTTTCCTCGGTCTTTGCGGAAAGGAGAAGCAGATAAGCCATGATGATGGTTCCAGCCATCTCGACGAGCTTGCGTGCGAGGAAGTCGAGGTAGCGCTGGTCGTTTGCGGCGGTCGCTTTCTCCACAGCCTCGGCATACATAGCGGAAAGACCCTTGAGCGTCTCGGCAAGCGGAGCGAGTTTGCCGGAGAAACCTTCCTCTGCATATTTCTGCATAAGACCGAGATATGCACCGGAGGTGACGTAGCGGATTGCTGCGACAACCTGAAGCTGTGTCGTGCCTTCGTAGATGGATGTGATGCGTGCGTCGCGGTAGAGGCGTTCGCAAGCGTAGTCCTTCATGAAGCCCGAACCGCCGTGTACCTGGATGCAGTCGTAGGCGTTCTGATTGCAGTATTCGCTGCCAAGACCTTTAGCGAGGGGAGTAAGGGCGTCGGCGAGCTTGCTGTAGTATTTCATCTCGGCGCGTTCCTCGTCGTTGAGCTTGCGCTCGCGGGCGATGTCCTCGTAGATTTTGTACATATCGACGAAACGCGATGTCTCGTAGAGCAGGCAGCGCGAAGCCTCGAGCTTAGCCTTCATTGTGGCAAGCATCTCGGAAACAGCGGGGAACTCGATGATAGCCTTGCCGAACTGACGGCGCTCGAGAGCGTACTGGTAAGCCTCGCGGTAGGCGAGCTCGCTCACGCCGACACTCTGTGCGGCGATGCCGAGTCGGGCGCCGTTCATAAGTGCCATCACATATTTGATAAGACCCATACGGCGCGAGCCGCAGAGCTCTGCGGGTGCGTTCTTATAGACGAGCTCGCATGTGGGAGAACCCTTGATGCCCATCTTGTTCTCGATGCGGCGGACGGTAACGCCGCCGTTGCGCTTGTCGTAGATGAACATCGAAAGACCGCGACCATCCTTTGTTCCTTCTTCCGAACGGGCGAGGACAAGGTGAATGTCGCTGTCGCCGTTGGTGATGAAGCGCTTTACGCCGTTGAGAACCCAAGTGCCGTCTTCTTTCTGAGTAGCCTTGAGCATCACGCTCTGAAGGTCGGAGCCTGCGTCGGGCTCGGTGAGGTCCATCGACATGGTCTCGCCCTCGCAGACGCGGGGTATATATTTGGCTCGCTGTTCCTCGCTGCCGAATTCGTAAAGAGTCTCGGCGCAGTCCTGAAGTCCCCAGAGGTTCTCGAAGCCTGTATCGGCGCGGCTGACGATTTCAGCAGCCATGATATAGGGAGTGATGGGGAAGTTGAGACCGCCGAAACGGCGGGGCATAGCCATGCCCATGAGACCAGCCTTGCGGCAGAGGTCAAGGTTCTGTACAGTTCCGTCGGCATAGTGTGCGCGTCCGTCGGAGCAGGAAGCGCCCTGATGGTCGACACCCTCGGCATTCTCTGCAATAGTTGTACCGCAGAGCTCGCCTACGATTTCAAGAACCTTGTCGTAGTTGTCCATAGCGTCGGCGAAGTCGGTCGGCGCGTAGTCAAATTTTTCTGCATCGGTGTAGTCGCGTTCTTTGAGAGCGACGATCTTCTGCATCAGCGGATGATTGAGGTGATGCTTCAGACTGGGATTGTCAGTATAGAAATTAGCCATTTTGCTTCGCTTACTTGGAGTTTTTCTTGTAATATTTAATGAGTTTCGGCACAATCTCCTCCATGTCGCCGGTGATGACATAGTCGGCGATGGTGTTGATGGGCGCGTTGGGGTCGTTGTTGATGGAGATTATGATAGAGCTCTCCTGCATGCCGGCGATGTGCTGGATCTGACCCGAGATACCGCAGGCGATATAGAGTTTCGGACGGACGGTGACACCGGTCTGACCGATCTGACGGTCGTGTTCGATGAAGCCCGCGTCGACAGCGGCACGCGATGCGCCGACTTCTGCGCCGAGAGTGTCGGCGAGGTCGAAGAGCAGCTGGAAGTTCTCTTTGCTTCCGACGCCGTAGCCACCGGCAACGATGATTGAGGCGTTCTTGATGTTGACTTTCGACTTCTCGATGTGGCGGTCGATGATCTCGACAGCGTAATCGGCGGGGTCGGTATATTTCGCAGCGTCAAGGTTGATGACCTCGCCCTTGTGGTTAGCGTCGTACACCTCTTTTTTCATCACACCCTCGCGGACAGTCGCCATCTGCGGACGGCATTCGGGGTTGACAATAGTCGCGACGATATTGCCGCCGAAAGCGGGACGGATCTGGTAGAGGAGGTCGTGGTATTCCTTGCCTGTCTTGGGGTCGGTGTGGTCGCCGATTTCAAGAGCGGTGCAGTCGGCGGTAAGTCCGCTGTGGAGGCACGAGCTAACACGCGGACCGAGGTCACGACCGATGCATGTGGCGCCCATGAGGCAAATCTGGGGGTTGATTTCCTTGAAGAGCTTTATGAGGACAGCCGCATGCGGGTTGGATGTATAGGGGAAGAGCTTCGGGTCGGCTACTTTGTAGACAGTGTCGGCACCGTAGGGGAAAATCTGGTCTTCAACGCCGTCGAGCTTGTCGCCGATAACTAATGCTTCGAGTTTTACGCCAAGACGGTTGGCAAGCACACGGCCTTTTGTAAGAAGCTCAAGGCTGACATCGGCAATCTTGCCTTCGTCGAATTCGCAGTAGACTATGAGGTTATTGTTGTCTGCCATAGTAATTAATGATAATAATTGGGGAAATGGCTGCGTCAGCCTATTGTATGGTTGGCGATGAGATCTTTGATGAGGTTTTCGATCTGTTCGTCGTTGTTGCCGAGGCAAAGGCTTTCCTTTGCAGTGAAAACGACATTCTCGATAGCCTTAACTTTGGTAGGCGAACCGGCGAGACCGATCTGCTGCGGGTCTGCCTCGACATAAGCGGCGCCCCATTCCTGAATCTGCAGCTCGGGATTTGCGGCAACTGCAGCTGCTACGTTCTCGGGCAGTTTTGCCACTTCGGAGGGCGAAGCGGCGCGTTTGTACTTCATGACGCGCTTGGCGTTGCGCGGACGGCATTCAGCTGCGGTACCGTTGACGGTGATGACGCAGGGGAGAGGAGCGACAACAGTCTCCACGCCGTGTTCGAGACGACGGAGAACTTTCACTTTGCCGTCGGCAACCTCGAGGATGTCTTCGGCGTATGTCACTTGGGGGAGTGCGAGCTTCTCGGCAATCTGCGGACCGACCTGTGCGGTGTCGCCGTCGATAGCCTGACGTCCGCCGAGGATGAGGTCATAATTTCCATGTTTGCGTACAGCCTGCGCCAGAGAGTAAGAGGTGGCAAGGGTATCGGCGCCGCCGAGAGCGCGGTCGGTCAGGACAATACCTTTGTCGGCGCCGCGATAGATTGCCTCACGTACAATCTCGGCTGCGCGGGGGAGACCCATGGTAAGTAAGGTTACTGTGCTTCCGGGGTGAGTTTCTTTCAGCCGAAGAGCCTGCTCGAGAGCGTTAAGGTCTTCGGGATTGAAAATCGCGGGGAGCGCGGCACGGTTGATAGTGCCGTCTTCCTTCATGGCATCTTTGCCTACGTTGCGGGTATCGGGAACCTGCTTGGCAAGCACAATGATGTTCAAACTCATAATTACTTTATTTATAATTATTAAATTGTATTCTCGTATATCTATGCAAAAGTAGCCATTTTCGATGTTTTTGCCAAAGAATAGTCCAACGGCGGGGCTTCTGCGGTGTTAAAATTTCTTATCAGGGCTTTGTCTGTCTGTTTTTCCGCAGGTTCTTAGAAATCCACTTGCGTGCATTGATAAATGCATCGAGCCAGATGGTTGCCTGATCATCGGTATTTCCAGGATAATAAGCCCACTGCCAGGGGAATATCGAACGCTCGGGGTGGGGCATGATTGCGAGATGGCGACCGTCTGCCGAAGCGAGCGCGGCTACCGAGCCTTCAGAACCGTTGGGGTTGCCGGGATATGTGTCGTAGGCATAGCGTGCGACAACTTTCAGACCGGTTTCCTCAAGAGGACGGTTGAAGTGGAAGCGACCTTCGCCGTGTGCCACCCAGATACCGCCGCGGAGATGCGAGAGCGACTCGAACATAACCGACTTGTTGGCAGGAACGTCGATGCCGACAAATTCCGATTCAAACTTGCCTGAAATGTTGTGTCGCATCTCAACGGCAGGCTTACCGTCGGCGCAGGGCTCTGCGCCGAGAAGGTTGAGCTCGATCATGAGCTGGCAGCCGTTGCAGACACCGAGACTGAGAGTGTCGGGGCGCGCGTAGAACCGGCGCAGGCTTTCGGAAGCAGTCTCGTTCCAACGGAAACCGCTCGCCCAGCCTTTAGCCGAGCCGAGAACGTCGCTGTTGGAGAAACCGCCGCAGAAGACTATCATCTGCACGTCGTCGAGAGTCTCGCGACCGCTCATGAGGTCGGTCATGTGGACGTCGCGCACGTCGAATCCGGCAAGATGGAGGGAGAACGCCATCTCGCGGTCGCTGTTGACTCCTTTCTCGCGGATAATCGCAGCCTTGACGCCGGAACGTGTGCGACGCAGGAGCGAGAGCCCGCGCGACTGGAAACTTGCGTCGTAGTTGGGTCGCAGACGGTAGGTGAGAGGCTGCAAGCCGAGGTTGTCGCGGCGCAGCTTGGCGCATTCGGGATTGGTCTGCATGCGGTCGAGCAGATATGAGGGCTCGAACCATATCTTGCGCATCGTGTCGACGTTGACAAGGCGCGTCGTGCCTCTGTGGCTGATAGTGAGAACGTTCTGACGGACAGGAGATGCAATCGGGAAATAGCGTACACCCGACTTGTCGAGGATCTTCTCGGCTTTGTTCTTGTCCTTGTCGAGAACCTGGACGACAACAGCGGGATTCTCCGAGAACAGGATGCGGACGAGGTCGTTCTGACCGAGCATTCCGAAGCCTTCGGTGTAGAAATTAAGACCGCATTTGACGTTGGAGAAGCACATCTCGAGAAGTGTCGTTATAAGACCGCCGGCGCTTACGTCGTGGGCTGCCGAAAGGACACCTTCGTGGACGAGTTTCTGAACCGTGGAGAACGCCCTTACAAAATATGCGGGGTCGTTGACGTCGGGTGTCGCGCCGCCAACCGAACCGAGGGTCTGCGCAAATGCCGAGCCGCCGAGTTCCATTGGCGCGCGGCTGAAATCGATATAATAGAGGGTGGAATGTGTGGTTACCGTAAGAACGGGGTCGACTGTGGCGCGGATGTTGTCAACTTCGCCTGCGGCGGAGATGATGACAGTTCCGGGCGCTTTCACGCTCGAACCGTCGGAATATTTCTGTGTCATCGACAGGCTGTCCTTGCCGGTCGGGATATTGATTCCGAGGTCGCAGACGAAGTCGCTGCAAGCCTTGACGGCAGAGTAGAGCGCCGCATCCTCGCCTTCGTTCTTGCAAGGCCACATCCAGTTGGCGCTGAGGGAGACGGCGGAAAGACCTTTGTCGAGGCTTGCGCAGGCGATGTTGGTGAGGGCTTCTGCTACGGCGAGGCGAGATCCTGCCTGCGGATTGCTCATGGCGACTGCCGGCGAATGACCGAGAGAGGTGGCGATGCCGTGGCGTCCGTGATAGTCGAGGGCGACAACGCCGCAGTCGCTGAGCGGGAGCTGAAGGGGACCGACGCACTGCTGTCGGGACACACGTCCGGTGACGCTACGGTCAACCTTGTTTGTGAGCCAGTCTTTGCAAGCCACAGCCTCGAGCGAGAGGACGTTTGTGAGATATTCTTCGAGTTTCGAAACTTCATATACGGGTTCGGCAAAACTTGTCTCGACTTTTTTGTCGTGCATGACAGTCTTGGGCGGATTGCCGAGCATGCTTTCTACGGCAAGGTTGATGGCGTCGGAGCCGTCCTTCCGTCCGAAACGCAGCTTGTGGTCGCCGGTGGTTTCGCCGACAATATAAAGAGGAGCGCGCTCGCGCTGTGCGATGCGTTCTACCAGGGGAATATCCTGCGGATGGATGAGGAATCCCATGCGTTCCTGGCTCTCGTTGCCGATAATCTCGCGGTCGGAGAGCGTCGGGTCGCCGACAGGAAGTCTGGCGATGTCGATGAAACCGCCCGTCGCCTCGATAAGCTCGCTAAGTGCGTTGAGGTGACCGCCGGCTCCGTGGTCGTGGATGGATACGATAGGATTGAATGCGCTTTCAGCGAGCGCGCGGATTAGGTTGGCGACACGCTTCTGCATTTCGGGGTTGGCGCGCTGTACGGCGTTGAGCTCGATAGCGCCGGCATATCTGCCTGTGTCGACCGAGGATACAGCACCGCCGCCCATGCCGATACGGTAGTTGTCGCCGCCGCTGAGCGCTACAGCCATTCCGGGTTCGGGCTCGCCTTTGATGGCATGGTCGGCGTTAGCGAAACCGACACCGCCGGCAAGCATGATGACCTTGTCGTAGCCCCAGAGATTCTTGTCTTCCTTGTGCTCGAAGGTAAGGAGCGAGCCGCATATAAGAGGCTGACCGAATTTGTTGCCGAAGTCGGAAGCGCCGTTGGAAGCTTTGATAAGTATATCGGCGGGCGAATGATAGAGCCAGTTACGCTTTGCTATGGCATCTTCCCAGCTTTTGGTGGAAAGACGCGGATAAGATGTCATGTAGACGGCAGTACCTGCAAGGGGAAGACTCGCGCGTCCTCCGCCGAGACGGTCGCGGATTTCACCGCCACTGCCGGTTGCGGCGCCGTTGAACGGTTCTACTGTCGTAGGGAAGTTATGAGTCTCGGCTTTCAGCGACAGCACGGAAGTAATCTGCTTCTCGCCGAATTCCGAAGGAACGTCGGGGCGTTCGGGAGCGAACTGCCAGATTTTCGGACCTTTGACGAACGCGACATTATCCTTGTATGCCGATACGAGACGTCCGGGATTCTGCTGGCTGGTGCGCTTGATCATCTTGAAAAGACTCATAGGCTGCTCCACGCCGTCGATTATGAAAGTGCCGTTGAAAATCTTGTGGCGGCAGTGCTCGGAGTTTACCTGCGAGAAGCCGAACACCTCGCTGTCGGTGAGCGGACGGCCGAGTTTCTTGGCAAGTTCGTCGAGGTATTCTTCTTCCTGCTCGCTCAGGGCAAGACCCTCTGTGGCGTTGTATTCCCTGATGTCATTGATGCAGACGGCATCCGCGGGCTTGGCGTCGGTTGCGAAAATGTTCTCGCCCGGGTCGGTGTATGTGCGCTGCAGCATAGGGTCGCATTCTTCGCCTTCAGCGGCAAGATGAAGCTCCTCTATACGCAGAATGCCGCCGAGACCCATATTTTGGCTAATCTCTACGGCATTCGTACTCCAGGGTGTTATCATTTCGGCACGTGGACCTATATATCTACCGCTCAGGCGTGAACCTGCGGCAAGGGGCGTAGCGCCCCCGAAGAGCCACGAAAGTCGTTCAATTTCGCTGGCATCTAAAAGATGATCGGTGTCGACGGCGTATGCCGTTCCCTCACCTTTTGCAAAGTATGTGACCATTAGTCTATCCGGTTGATATTTTCTGCAAAATTAGCAAAAAATTCCGTAGCAGACAAGA
>JAGBDG010000251.1 GCA_017937625.1 Muribaculaceae bacterium
ATATTGAAGACCTTGTACATTTCCTTCGGGTCTGTGCCTGACTCGCGGCGGATAAGTTCGAACAGCGGAGGTATCTCGAACATGTTGTCTTTAATAACATGTACGTTGCCAACAAAGTTTAGTACCTTCGTCTGGGCGCCTCCCGAACAATGCACCATGCCATGGATGAGCGGGCGCATGTCGGTGAGGATATCCTTGATTATGGGAGCGTAGGTACGGGTGGGCGACAGCACGAGCTTTCCGGCGCAAATCGGCGAGCCTTCTACCTTGTCTTCGAGATCGACCGAACCGCAGTAGACAAGCTCCTGAGGCAGTCCGTTGTCAAATGTCTCAGGGAATTCTTCGGCTACCTTCTTACAGAACACGTCATGACGCGCGGAGGTAAGACCGTTGCTTCCCATGCCGCCGTTGTACTCTGCCTCGTATGCAGCCTTGCCGTAGGAGGCGAGACCCACGATGACGTCGCCGGGGCGGATATTGCTGTTGTCGATGACGTCGGAACGTTTCATGCGGCATGTGACGGTACTGTCGACGATGATGGTGCGCACAAGATCGCCGACGTCGGCAGTTTCGCCGCCCGTGGAGTAGATGTTGACATTATGCGAGCGGAGGTCTTCGAGCAGTTCTTCCGTTCCGTTGATGATAGCCGAGATGACCTCGCCGGGCACAAGGCGCTTGTTGCGTCCTATGGTGGAGGAAAGGAGGATGTTGTCGGTGGCGCCGACGCAGAGGAGGTCGTCGATGTTCATGATCAGAGCGTCCTGCGCTATGCCCTTCCACACCGACAAATCGCCTGTACGGCGCCAGTAGGCGTATGCGAGGGAAGACTTTGTTCCGGCACCGTCGGCGTGCATGATGTTGCACCATTCCGGGTCGCCGGCGAGATAGTCAGGCACTATTTTGCAGAAAGCGCCCGGGAAAATACCTTTGTCGATGTTTTTGATTGCTGCGTGTACATCTTCCTTGGATGCCGACACGCCACGTAAGTCATAACGTCCGCTCATGATTATTTTAAGTTTGCAAGTTTCGAAGGGTTGCCCACAAGCCACACTATATCGCCCGGCATGAATACGAGGTCGGGTTGCGAGTCGATGTGCTTGTCGCCCCTGTCGACAGCTACGACAAGGGCGTCGTAAGTGTCGCGGAGGGCGGCGCTGCGTGGGGTCTGTGATATAAGGGGTGAGTTTTCAGAGAGCAATATGCTCGTCAGTTTGATTTGCGAGGGGTCGGGGGTGCCGTCTTCGGCGGGCAGGTCAGCCTCTATGTCGGGAAGAAGACGCCCGAGCTGCTCGTCAGTGCCGATGACGGTGATGACGTCGCCGGGATAGAGGCGGGCGCGTCCGTTCGGTATCGGAAGATAGCGCGCGCCACGCTGTATGCCCACGAGGTTCACGCCGTATTTGTTTCTGATATCGCTGTCCATCAGTCGCTCGCCAAGGAATCTGCAAGCCGTGCCCACTGTCATATAAGCCTGATGTAGGTCGTTGACAACGGCGTTCTTCTTTCCGCTGCGGCGCAGCTCCCGCTCGTTGAGATTATCGAGGAACGTGTTCTCGATTCTGTTCATGTTCGTCCTCACCCGCCGCGAGAAGAAAAGCACAAGAAGTATCACCACCGATAGCACCACCCATGCGCCAGCGTGCATCGAATAGACGAGCGTGAACGAGCGTACGACAAAACCGAGCGCGATAAGCGCGCTGAATATCATCATTACGAGCGACGGTATACGTGCCTGACGCACGGCGTCTTCATCCGACTTGTCGCGCGACAGAGGCATCAGCATGGCTATGAGGAACGGCGACATCAGCGCCAGAGTGCCTATGATGGTCACCGCCTTGCCCCATCTGCCGAAGAACCCGCAGATATAGGGCATCCCGAGGCGCTGCATCAGAATCTGAATGGCGAGCAGCACGCTCGAGTAGATGATTATACGCCACGCAAATTGCTTTATGACGCGTCCCCACGGACGACCGGCGGCGTCGCTGTTCTCGGCGTCGATACGGTACCGGTCGATAAGGAAATGCAGAGGCGCAGGAAGGTGTCTTTCCACAAAGCTGGCGACCGGATCCGACATTTTTATGAAGTATGGCGTCGTGAACGTCGTGATTACCGACACGGCGACGACTATCGGGTAGAGGTTCTCGTTGAGGACGCCCAGCGACAGACCGAGCGAGGCGATGATGAAGGCGAATTCGCCTATCTGGGAGAGCGAGAAGCCCGCCTGTATTGCCGTGCGGAGACTCTGTCCGGTGATAAGCATGCCTGCCGTGCCGAAGATTATCATTCCGACAATGACGACCGCCGAGAGTATGAGAATCGGCAGCCAGTACTCAGCGAGGATTGACGGACGGACCATCATGCCGACAGATATGAAGA
>JAGBDG010000252.1 GCA_017937625.1 Muribaculaceae bacterium
ATGGTGCCGTTGGGGCAGTTGCGCTCGCAGCTGCCGCATGCTATGCACTTGTGCTTGCCCTGCTCGTCGTACTTGAAGACCAGCTGGGCGCGGAAACGCTCGGGCCATTTGTGCTCGGTGCGGTTCTCCGGATAGCATTCGGTGATTTTCGGGGTTACGAATTCTTTGCCGGTCACCTTCATACCCTTGAGAAGGCTGAGAATGCCGGTTCCTAATGATGAAAAGTATTCTGATACACTACCCATTTACGTGGTGATATATTGATTTTCCTTTTTGAGTTCTTTCCGTGTTCTGTCAGTCGCGTTTCTGTCCGCCCACAATGTCGAGAAGTTCGGTCGTGATGCCCTGCTGGCGAAGCTTGTTGTACTCAAGCTGAAGCTGTTCCAGAAGTTTTGTGGCGTTGTCGTTGGCGCTCTGCATTGCCATGACGCGCGCAGCCTGCTCGGAGGCGCGGTTCTGGGCGAAGGCCTCCTGCATCTGCGACAGCAGATACATCGGGAGGACCGTCCGGAATATCGTGGCGGCGTCGGGCTCGAACAGATACGGGCGTCCCGTGCCTTTCGACGTCGACAGCTCCTTCTGCGAGATCGGCAGATATGTCGACCATCCGAAACGCTGGCGTCCCGCCGAGAAAAAGTGGACATAAAGAAGAGCCACGGCATCTATATCGCCGGCGAGGAAGCGTTTCTCGTAGCTCTGAGCGAACGCCTTGACGGCATCGCCCTCGCTCTTCGAATCGACTCCTGCGACATCCGCCATGCTCAGCATGGGGTCGGACGCGACGGTCTTGGCGAAACACCGCTGAAGCTTCTTGCCGACAGCGGCGATTTCCACCCTGACACCGTTGCCGTAGCGGCTACGAAGTTCTGCCAGAACGCCCAACGTCTCCTTGAATATATTGACGTTGTACGCTCCGCACAGACCGTCGTCGCTGCCTAAGGCTATTACAGCAACCTTCTGGACTTGCTGGCGGCTCTCGGTAAGCGGAGAACTTACCGCAGCGTCGGAGCTCAGAAGATTGCCGATGATGGTCTGCACGCATTCGCGGAACGGATGCAGCCGGCGCACCGTTCCTTCCGCCTTGTGCATCTTAGCCGAAGATATCATCTTCATCGCACCGGTAATCTTCTCGGAAGACGCTACCGAACCGATTCGTCCTTTAAGTTCGCGTAAGGTTGCCATTTCTTTGCTCTTTGCTTATCTGTTCATGCTTTGAAGCGTGCCGCAACTTCGGCTGCGGCAGCCTTGAGTTTGTCGCCTGTCTCGTCGCTGAGCTGTCCTTTGCCAAGCGCCTCCATATCCTCGGGGTATTTGGCATGCACGAGCTGCAGGAACTGTTTCTCGAACTCGGCGACATTGTCGAGCGACACCGATTCAAGAAGACCGTGTACGCCGCAGTAGATGACAGCAATCTCGTCCTCTACCGGCATAGGCTTGTACTGCGGCTGAATGAGCAGACGCTCGTTCTTGCGGCCCTTGTCGATGACACGTGCCGTAACGGCATCCATGTCGCCGCCGAACTTGGTGAACGCCTCGAGCTCGCGGAACTGAGCCTGGTCGATTTTCAGCGTACCTGCGACTTTCTTCATCGACTTCACCTGTGCCGAGCCGCCGACACGCGATACGGAGATACCTACGTTGATTGCCGGACGGATACCGCGGTTGAAGAGAGCCGTCTCGAGGAATATCTGACCGTCGGTAATCGAAATCACGTTGGTCGGGATATACGCCGATACGTCGCCTGCCTGGGTCTCGATGATAGGAAGAGCGGTAAGGGAGCCGCCTGCCTACATCACAGGCTTGAGGACTTCGGGAAGGTCGTTCATCTGCGAAGCCACTTCCTGGTTGTCGATAATCTTGGCGGCACGCTCGAGCAGACGGCTGTGCAGGTAGAAGATATCGCCGGGGTATGCCTCGCGGCCCGAAGGACGCTTGAGGATAAGCGATACCTCGCGGTAGGCGACAGCCTGCTTCGAGAGGTCATCGTAGACGATGAGGGCGTCGCGGCCCGTGTCGCGGAAATATTCGCCGATAGCGACACCGGCGAAGGGCGCGAAGTAGCGCATGGCGGCGGATTCCGACGCCGTTGCGGCAACGACTACGGTGTAGTCGAGCGCGCCGTTCTTACGCAGTGTGTCGACAAGTGCGGCGATAGACGAAGCCTTCTGACCGATAGCCACATAGATGCAGTATACCGGTTTGCCGGCCTCGTAAGCCTTGCGCTGGTTGATGATGGTGTCGATTGCGATGGCAGTCTTGCCAATCTGGCGGTCGCCGATGATGAGCTCGCGCTGACCGCGACCTATGGGCACCATGGAGTCGATAGCCTTGATACCGGTCTGGAGAGGCTGCTTGACAGGCTGGCGGTATATGACGCCGGGAGCCTTGCGCTCGAGCGGCAGACGGATAAGGTCGCCGCTGATGGGACCGCGACCGTCGATAGGCTCGCCGAGAATGTTGATGACGCGCCCCAGCAAGCCTTCTCCCACGGGAATGGAAGCAATTTCGCCGGTGCGGCGCACTGTCATGTTTTCTGTCACTTTATCGACATCATTGAGTAGCACGACGCCGACATTGCTCTCCTCCAGGTTCATGGCGACGCCCTTGACGCCGTTCTCGAACTCTACAAGCTCGTTGGCGCCGACATTGTCGAGACCGTAGACGTGAGCAACGCCGTCGCCTGTCTCCAGGACGGTGCCCACTTCTTCGAAAGCCACCTTCGAGTTGATGTTTTCGAGCTCTTGTTTCAATACCTGTGAAATCTCGCTGGGATTTATCATTGTGCGGATTGCTTGCTGAGAGGTTTAATATTATTTTATCAGACTGAGGCGCAGCTGCTTCAGTTCATTGCTCACTGACGCGTCCAGACGCTCCGAGTTCACCGTGACCGTGAAGCCGCCGATGAGCGAGGGGTCGGTCGTGTAGACGTATTCCATCGTTCCCTTGCCTATGTGGCGCGAGATGATGCCTTCGAGACGTTTCTTCTCTGCGTCGCCGAGGGGTGCCGCGCTGCAGATGTGCACCCGGTAGATGGAGTGCTTGGCACGGTACAGGTCGACATAGGCGTTGGCGATGTCGCGGGCGATGGAGGTTCGGCGGTTCTTTTCGAGTAGCCGGAGGAAATCTTCGTAAGTGGGGTCGGCGGTCGCTCCGTCAGAGCCGTAGACAGCCTTCGTAAGCAGCGACGTCTTGTCCTTGTCGCTCACAAACGGATTCGACACTGTCGCGCTCATACCGGGCGTCTGGGCGAACGCCGCGCTGAGCCTCTGCATAAGACCGTAGAGGCGCTCGTTGTCGGAGCGCTCCTCACCTACCTCATACAAGGCTTTGGCATAGCGGCGGGGTATCAGACCTTGATCCATGACACTTTACTTCGATTTGTTTTCTATCTGATCCAAAAGGCTGTTGACCAGCTGGTCCTGAGCCTTATCGTCTTGCATCTGATTGTGTACGATCTTGCCTGCGATTTCGAGGGCGAACTCGCTGACCTGGTTGCGGAACTGTGCCTGAGCTTCTTTCTGCTGCTGCTGAATCTGGAGTTTGGCGTTTTCCATAACCTTCGACGCCTCGGTCTGCGCGGCGCTGCGGGCTTGCTCGATAATCTGGGTCTTCATCTTGTCGGCCTCGCGTAGGATGTCGGCCTGCTGGCGGCGCGCGTCATCCAGATAAGTCTGGGCTTCGCTGCGCGCGTTGTCAAGCTGCGCTTTGGCCTCACGGGCGTATTCCACCCCCTTGTCGATGAGATCGGCTCGACTGTCCACACTCTTGAGGATCATAGGCCAGGCAAATTTCCACAGTATCAGGAAAAGGATGCCGAAGGCTATGAACATCCAGAATACAAGACCGAAATCGGGCGTGAATAGTTCCATTAAAGGGGCTGATTACGGGTGGATTAGAGGAACAGGCAGAGTGCGCAGACAATCACTGCGAAGAGAGCCACACCTTCGACGAGGGCGGCGATGACAATCATGTTGCTTCGGATGTCACCGGCTGCTTCCGGCTGACGGGCGATGGCTTCCATTGCGGATGCGCCGATTTTACCGATACCGATACCTGCGCCAATGGCTGCGATTGCTGCGCCGAGGCTGGCGCCGAGTCCCAAAACGGGTGCGAGAGCTGCTAAGAGTCCAAACATAGTTGTGTGTTTTAAAAGTATAATTTATTTATTTGTTTCAGATTAATGTATCTACTATCTCACGTCCTATCTCGCCTTTGTCCTTCGCCAGCTCCTTTTCTTCCTCGTGTTCGTGGGCGAGTCCGATGAAGATGGTGGAAAGCATTGTGAAGACATACGCCTGGATGAAGCTCACCAGAACGTCGATAAGGAGCATGAATATCGAGAATATGAGCGATATCACCGTAGCGCCGCCACCGGCAACGGGGCTGATAGCGGAGAAGATGAATATCAGAAGGGTAAGCGTTATCACTATCATGTGTCCGCCCATCATGTTGGCGAAAAGACGGATTGTCAGTGCCGCGGGCTTTGTGAACATGCCGAAGATTTCGATAACCGGCATGATAGGAACAGGCACTTTCAGCCACAGGGGCACGTCCGGCCAGAAGATGTCTTTCCAGTAGTGCTTGTTGCCGAAGAAGTTGGTGGCTATGAATGTGCAGACTGCAAGGACGAGTGTCACAGCGATGTTGCCCGTGAGGTTTGCGCCGCCGGGGAAGATGACCACAAGTCCGAGAAGGTTCATGGCGAGGATGAAGAAGAACACCGTCATGAGATACGGGGCGAAACGCCGCGCGTTATGTCCGAGGATTGCCTTGACAACGCCGTCGTAGACGAAAGCGACTACTACCTCTATTGCGCCCAGACCCTTGCGCGGAGCCTTGTACGGATTGCGGCGGTAGAACGACGCAAGCCACAGCATAAGCCCCGTCACGAGAAGGACGGTGATTATCAGCGCGCAGACGTTCTTGGTTATCGAGAAGTCCCACGGACGTACCTCGCCCTCTGGAGTAAGCTCTACTACCTTTCCGCTGTACTTGCTGCCGGCGTCGCCGATTTTGAAAGTCACGCCGTTGTCGGTGTATTCCTGACCGTGCTCGAGACGCGACGACGAGAAGACGTGCAACCCGTCGTTGCAGTAGACTATTACCGGCAGGGGTATGCGGTGGTGATGGTCGAACGGAACCTCCCAGCCGTAGCCGTCGAGGAGGTGTTCGAACATTATTTCCTTCGGGTTCAGAGCCGGGGCGGCAGTGTCAGCCGGTTCGGACGCGCGGACCGGCGCGAGCGCCACGGCTGCGAACAGAAGGAGAAGTATCAGTCTGATGCGGTTCATCTTTTTAGCTTCTTAGTACACACATACCGACACCACATTATTGTCTACATCCGCAATTCCTCCGCTGATGGGCGTCGACAGTGCCGCGCCGCTCTCGTCGGTGTACCTGACGGTCCCCGCGCCGAGCGTCGAGAGCAGGGAGGCGTGGTTTGTGAGAACCGTAAACTCGCCCATGGCGCCCGGGAGGGTCACCTGCTTCACTTCGCCGGTGTAGAGAACCGATTCGGCGGATATGATTTTCAGTGTCATGGCTGCTTTTCAGTAAAATGTTACTTCACTTCAGCAAGCAGTCGCTTGCCTTTTTCGATTGCGTCGTCGATAGTGCCGACGTTGAGGAACGCCTGCTCGGGATACTCGTCCATTTCGCCGGAGAGTATCATCTTGAAGCCGCGGATAGTCTCGCTCAGAGGCACCATCACACCGGGAAGACCGGTGAACTGCTCGGCTACGTGGAACGGCTGCGACAGGAAGCGCTGGGCGCGGCGGGCGCGTGCGACGACGAGCTTGTCCTCGTCGGAGAGCTCGTCGACACCGAGGATTGCGATGATGTCCTGGAGCTCGTTGTATTTCTGAAGGAGCTGCTTTACTGCCTGGGCGGTATTGTAGTGCTCCTCGCCGATGATGTTCGGGTCGAGGATACGCGATGTCGATTCGAGGGGGTCGACGGCGGGATAGATGCCGCGCTCGGTAATCTTTCGGCTGAGCACCGTCGTTGCGTCGAGGAAGTTGAAGGTTGTGGCAGGAGCCGGGTCGGTAAGGTCGTCGGCAGGCACATAGATAGCCTGAACCGAAGTAATCGATCCGTTCTTCGTCGATGTGATTCGCTCCTGCAGCGCACCCATCTCCGATGCGAGGGTAGGCTGATAGCCCACAGCCGAAGGCATACGACCGAGAAGAGCCGACACCTCGGAACCTGCCTGAGTGAAACGGAAGATGTTGTCGATGAACAGGAGGACGTCCTTGCCGCCGCTGCCCTGGTCGCGGAACTGCTCGGCGACGGTAAGACCCGACAGAGCGACACGTAGACGTGCGCCCGGCGGTTCGTTCATCTGACCGAACACAAGCGTCGCCTGACTGTCCTTGAGTTTCTGCTCGTCGACGTCGGCGAGGTTCCACTCACCGCGTTCCATGCCTTCGGCAAACTTGTCGCCGTACTTGATGACGCCGCTCTCTATCATTTCGCGGAGAAGGTCGTTGCCCTCGCGGGTACGTTCGCCAACACCGGTGAACACCGAGAAACCGTCGTGACCTTTAGCGATATTGTTGATCAGATCCATGATGAGCACCGTCTTGCCTACTCCGGCACCGCCGAACAGACCGATTTTGCCGCCCTTGCTGTAAGGCTCCAGAAGGTCGATGACCTTGATGCCG
>JAGBDG010000253.1 GCA_017937625.1 Muribaculaceae bacterium
CATAACGTCGCCGTCGTTGAAGAAATCGGGAAGTTCCTTGAATATATGGTGCGATATTTCACCTGTGCGCCTGTCGACTACCATCAGACGCGCTTCGTCGCGATCCTCGAGAGGATGCTGGGCTATGAGGTCCTTGGGAAGGGTGAATTTGAATTGCGATAGTTTCATCGTCCTATGTTAGTGTGTTTTAATTATCTTTTGGCATTTCAATCTCTACTGTTCTTATCAGCTCGGCAGCCTGGTCGACACTCAGGCAGCCTTCTATCCTTACGTCGCCCACGCGGGTACGCCTGAGCGCCGTGAGATGTGCGCCGCTGCCCAGCGCCTCCCCGATGTCGCGCGCGAGGGCGCGGATATAAGTGCCCTTGCTGCACACCACCCTCACCGTGATGCTCTCCGGCGAGAACGACAGCAGCTCGAGCTCGTCGATGACGAGTACCTTCGGCTTCAGTTCTACGGCAAGACCGTTGCGGGCAAGGTCGTATGCGCGCACTCCGTCGATCTTGCATGCCGAGTAGTCCGGCGGTATCTGCTCTATCCTGCCGAGGAAGCGCTTCAGCGTCTCCTCCACCAGCTCGCGGGTGATGTGCTCCGTCGAATAAGTGGCGTTTACCTCTGTCTCGAGGTCGAACGAGGGAGTGGTGGCGCCCAGAGCGAGGGTGGCGACATATTCCTTCACGCCTGCCTGAAGCTCGTCGATGCGCTTGGTGGCGCGACCGGTGCATATTATCATGACGCCTGTGGCGAGCGGATCGAGAGTGCCGGCGTGTCCTACTTTTATCTTCTTGACTTTCAGCCTGCGCGTAAGGGCACCGCGCAGACGCTTGACGGCGTCGAACGATGTCCAGCCCAGAGGCTTGTCGATGTACAGTATTTCTCCGTCCAGGAAATTCACGTGAGTCTGTCTTTTCGGTTATGCGAATATACAGATCAGACCTGCCGCCAGACAGTAGACCGCGAACCAGATGAGCTTGCCCTTCTTCACTATGGCGAGCATCCACTTGCATGCGAGGCAACCCGAGATGAAGGCGGCGGCGAAACCCACAAGCATGGGCAGCCAGCCTATCGGGTTGGCGGCGGCGGCATCTGCGCCGGGAGCTATCATGTCTTTCACATCGAGAAGCGCCTGACCTAAGATGGGGATGATGACCATGAAGAAAGAGAACTGCGCCACCTGCTCGCGCTTGTCGCCGATGATGAGACCCGTGGCTATGGTGCTGCCCGAGCGCGGCAGACC
Organism: Muribaculaceae bacterium; assembly: GCA_017937625.1. Lineage (GTDB taxonomy): Bacteria > Bacteroidota > Bacteroidia > Bacteroidales > Muribaculaceae > CAG-873. Next base: position 1,238 of record JAGBDG010000253.1, read on the forward strand.
GGGAAGAACGGCTACTGCCTGCGCGCAGCCTATGATGAAGGCGTCAAGATAGGTGATGTCGTGCGGGCGGTATGGTTTCCTGCCGCTGCCGGCTTCCTCGAAGGGGCGCGTGCGGAAGAAGTAGCTGAACGAGAGCAACAGCGCCGTCACGCACAGGCAGATACCCACTATCGTCAGCCCTGTGCCGAAGAACTGTTCGATGGTGTCCTTGAAGAACACTCCCGCGATTCCGATAGGAATGCACGACACGAGTATCTTGCAGACATAGTAGAAGTTGTCGTCGCGCCTGAAAGTGAAGAACGACTTGCACAGCGGCATGAACTGGCGCCAGAGCACCACGATGGTGCTGAGCACCGTCGCCACATGCAGCGTCACGTCGAACTCGAGGCTGTCGGCGCCGCTGAGTTCTATGCCGAGGATTTCACGGAAAATTTCGAGATGACCCGAAGAGCTTATAGGCAGATATTCTGCGAGTCCCTGAACGAGACCCATGATGAGTGCGTCTAACGTATCCATGGCTTATTTCTTACGGAAACGGAGACGTTTGGGATCGATGATGATAGCCGCGCCCAGTGCCACGAAGCCTATGAACGCTATGAACGGACCGACGACAATTCGGCGTGTGCTGAATATGTCGGGGTCGAACTCGTCGGCGGTAGTGCTGCCGCCGAGCATAAGCACAAAACCGAGAACTATCAGGGCGCCGGCTATTGCCATGGCGATGAAGTTGTTCTTCTCGAGCGGCATAGCTGAGCCCGGAGCCCGGTCGAACTGTTTTTCTTTGGAATCTTCCATTCTACCTTTTTATTTCATGAACATTTCGTCGTACGAGGCGCGCAGATAGCGGCGCGAGGCAAAATAGCCCGTCAGGGCGCATATCGCCGCGCCTGTCAGCGCCATGCCTGCCGCAACAATAACGCACGCGCTCCACGGCAGCAGACTCTCGACAGAGGCGTCGAAAGTGCCCGCGTACCACCGCATGGCAAGCAGCAGACCGCCGCTCACCGCGCCCGCCAGCAGACCGCCTTCGGCTGCCGCCAGGACAAAGGGACGCCTGATGAAACCGGGAGTCGCCCCCACCAGTTTCATGGCATGGATGGTAAAGCGCCGTCCATACACAGAAAGGCTCACTGTATTGTTTATCAAACCTATAGAAACTATCAGAAGGACAAGGGCGAGAATGCCGAGCACTATCGCCACCCTCCTCAGCGCCGCGTCGACGCCTTTGAGGGTCTCGTTCTCGCATACCACGTCGTCCACGCCATAGCCTTCGGCATAGCGCGACGCGAGCGCCTCGACGCTGTCGGAATTAGCCCACAGGTCGCGCAGACGCACCTCGAACTCGCTCGAATAGGGATTTGCCTCCGTCATGGCAAGGATATCCTCGCCCAGATTCTCGGCTTCCTCCTCCAGGATTGCCTCGGCGGAGGTGAATGAATAGCGGTCGACGGCAGGGTCGGCGTGCAGACGCTTTTTCATAGCCTCCACGCACTGCAGAGGGCACTCGCGCTCCATCACTACCACGAAACCCACGTTTCCCTGCACCTGACGGCGCAGGTTGTCGGCACTTATGCCTACAAGAAAGCCCATCCCCAGCAGGAGAAGGACCAGACCTATGCTCACGAGCGACGTGGCGCGTGAGCCTAACGTGGATATGCGTCTGACTCGTTTTTTCATAACATAAGGGCGAATGACGCGAGGGCATTCGTTTCCCAAATTCGTGCAAAATTAAACAATTCGCCTATCCCGTACAAAATAATAATCTTTTTTAACAGTAAGCACTCATTCCGTCTTCTTCGGCTTGCGCCCGGAGCGCACGAGAGCCTCGTTGATTATCCACTGCAGCTGCCCGTTGACAGAGCGGAACTCGTCGGCTGCCCAACGCTCGACAGCCGCCATGGTGGCGGCGTCGACGCGCAGGAGGAACCCCTTGCTGTTTTCCTTTTTCTCTGCCATCCTCGTATTACTGATACAGAGAGCCCGTATTGAGCACCGGCTGAGCCGACTCGTCGGAGCAAAGCACCACAAGGAGGTTGCTCACCATCGCCGCCTTGCGCTCCTCGTCGAGATTCACTATGTTTTCCTCGCCGAGGCGGTCGAGAGCCATCTTCACCATTGTCACCGCGCCCTCCACAATCTTCTCGCGTGCGGAAATCACGGCGGAAGCCTGTTGGCGGCGCAGCATCACGGCGGCAATCTCCGGAGCGTATGCAAGATAGTTGATGCGTGCCTCGACGACCTCTATGCCAGCCATGGCAAGGCGCTCGTTGATCTTGCGCTCGAGGCGGTCGTTGATTTCCTCGCCGCCCGACCTCAGCGTGAGCTCGCCGTCGGTGGTGGTGTCCGACTCGTCGTAGGCGTAGTGACCCGTCACCTCGCGCAGGGCGGCGTCGCCCTGGATCCGCACGAAGTTGTCAAGCGCCGCGTCGCGGGTGGCAGTGGCTATGCGCTCGAGTTTCTCGTTGACGGCATACTTCGTCTCGCTGTCGATGTCGAACACCGATTTATATGTGTCCTTGACCTTCCACACCAGCACCATGCCTATCATCACCGGATTGCCGGTCTTGTCGTTTACCTTGATGGGCTCGATGTCCATGTTGCGTATGCGCAGCGACACCAGCTTACGGTTGCAGAATGGATTTGTCCAGAAGAAACCGGTGTTGCTTATAGTGCCGCGGTATTCGCCGAAGAAAATCATCACGCGGCTCTGGTTGGGCTGCTGCGAGAAAAAGCCCACAAGCATTATTATCATTGCCGCGAAGAGCACGAACGCACTCACGATGCCCGCTGCCGCCGGAATAATCTCAAGCGCGGCGGTCACTATCGACAGCACAAAGACGGCGAGAACGGCAAAAAGGGCTGCAAGCATCCCGAAACCGTTGAGAACGACACCCGTATAAGGATGTTCACTGTTGTTTTCTTTCATGGTGATGATATTGTTTTGATATTATTTTAATGTCGCAAATTTATGAAGTATTTCCGACATCCGCAAATTCCGCATGATAAAATCGCAATTCGGATTCTGAAAAAAAGTCATAACAGACTGTTAATTGTCAGTCAAAACACACTTAGGTTATTATTTTTTATTAACTTTGCAGTCGCAGACCGCCTCGCAGACCACGTCAGTAGGGGTGAGGTTCTTCCGAACCAACGCCCGGTCTGGGGTTAAGCGAGGAGGGATGTAGTGAACATACATAAGAAAGCGTTTATCCGCGCTGATTCTTGATTGTTGGAAATTCTCGCAAAATTTCATTCTCTGTCAAGGGTTAGGCAACGGTAGATGCCCGTGGATATGTAATTATCTTGCCTTCGGCATGATATTCCGTGAGGAATATTGCCGGATGCATCGATTGCATATACTGGCGTGGGCTTCTGCGTTGCCGTCCGACAGAGAAAGGCAATGCGAGAAGCCTCCAACAGAAGGACGGTAACAGATACAGATTCCTGCGCTTTTTTCGTACAACAACAAACGCCAACGAGAGGAAGACCGCGGCTTGCTATCTGAATGACATATCTGTTTTCACAGCTTGAGCCACGCTTCCTTGAGGCACAAGATCTTCCCTGCAATACAATCGCACTTGACATCACAAAGTCAATCGACGACCGTCATGGCACGCCGCCTTACGACGCAAGCATCACGCCATTGCACATAATGGCATACACTCAGCGTGCATGGGTCATAAACCCCGACAATGCGAAAGACGCAGCACTCATACTTGCTGTATATTCTGGCAATCATGATTACAGACTGATTGTCGGCGCTTTTATTTTCGGGCGTCAGGATTCTTCGTCCGGTTCCGACTGTTTCGTGCCGTCGCCATATAAGGAAATCTCTCCGCAACGATGCATTTTCCTTGCAGAGCCGGCTCCTGAGCAAATATGGAATCGCTATGTGGGGCATTATATGCCTCCGCGAAGACAAGGAGAGGAGAATCCTGTCCAATACTTTAACTTTACACATTATTAATTAATCCATATAATCAACACAATGCAAATGAAAAAGTATTTACTTTTCCTTGTGGCGGCAATTCTCGCCACTGTCGCCCGGGCAGCCGGCGACACCTTCACCTATCAGGGACTCAATTTCAAAGTAACTTCTGAAGAGAACCACACTGTATCCGTCAGTAGAAACTCGAACGTTTCCGGCGACATTTCCATTCCGTCCTTTGCCGTCAATGGCTCGTCACGCTACTTTGTAACCGAAATCGGAATGTCCGCTTTCAGCGCTTGTAGCAGCCTGACTTCGGTCAACATCCCCAA
>JAGBDG010000254.1 GCA_017937625.1 Muribaculaceae bacterium
CATACCGCCGCGAGGCATTCCTCCGCAACAAGGGCTTCGCCCGGTCGCTCAATCTGTGCTACGGCGACGATGACATCTTCATCAGCGAGATAGCACGACCGGAGAACACCGTCGTTGAGCTTGCCGACGAGTCTATCGTCCGTCTGCGCCACGGCAATCATCCGCGCATCTTCCTGGAACGCACGCTGCGCCGCATGTTCACGGAAAGCCACATACGCCGACGTCCGCGCATTCTTTTCGAGCTTACGGGCTGGCTGCAGATTGTCATCCTTGCTCTGTGCGCGGTCGCCGCCATAGTCGCATATCCGAACATGCTTGCCACAATAGTCGCCGTGGCGATGATTCTTCTCATCGCCGCCATGGACATATACTTCTGGCGGCGCAATATGGCAGCACTCAAGTCGCGCAGCATGTTTCTGACGCTGCCCTGGTATTCGGCAACATATCCGCTCCGTCGCTTCGCAAAGCGCCTGCGCGCTCCTTTCGCCAAACAGAAAAAATATACCTGGGATTAACGCGGATAACCCACTGTCATAGCTACCTGAAAGACCTCGCTGTCGGCAAGTCCTACAAGCTTGCGGAAGCCGTTGTCGTCGAACATCATCCGCTCGACCACAGCGATGTTCTCGCTCGCGCAGTAGAGATAGACATTCTCAGCAGACGCGCCAGCGTCGAGAGCCGCCATGCGGTCGGCACCCTTCTTCAGAGCCTCGTCGGTCTTGGAGTCGCCCGTGACAAAATCGGCGTAATTGGCATATATGGCGATATTCATCGGTGCTGATGCCACGAAATCCTGAAGTCCTGCCATTCCGCGGAAGTCGCCTTTGACTATTTCCGCAAGCTCGTTTTTCTCAGGATTGTAAAGGTATATCGCCTCCTGAAGAAAGACGTAAATCCTCAGGGCATAAAGCGCCATTCCGGCAGGTGCCGTGCGATGTCCGTCGGGACGGTTGATGCCGTAAGCAGCCCACAGGACTTGCGAGAGATGGCGGTCCGACAACGGCTCGGGCGAGAATTCACGTGTGGTATGGCGGCGATGCAACGCATCGAGCAGAGTGCCCGGAGCGGCTTTCTTTCCGTTCTGCGGAATAAGATCGATTTTGGGAATAATGACAGTACTCATATTCAGTTTTTCTAAAATAACAACAGAAAAACACGTCCGCACGCCCAAAGTTCATCAAAAAAACAAGGGCGGCGCATCAGAGTGCGTCGCCCCCTTCGCTATCAGGTTTTACAGACTTTTATCTTGCTACTCGATATACGTTCGAACCGTTGGCGGTGGTTGCCTTGATGATACAGATTCCGTTGCCGTCAGTCAGGTCTACGCTGTCGCTGTGTGTGCTGTTGCCTATCAGACGACCAGACGGGTCATATACCTCTATCTTCTCGACAGCCTCAGTGGTAACTACTGTCGCGCGGTTGCCGCGAATAACTACCTTCGTTTCATCATCCTGGACAACGCCTCCGATACCGCCGGTCTTGCCGTCGTAGAATTTCCAATTATCCAGGGCAAAGTGATAGTCAAGATAACCGGTATAGAATACACGGAACATAATATTGTCGCCCGTAGCTACGGCACTGACATTTTTCAGATATTCCATTGGCATATATGCCCCGCCGTTCTTATCCATTTCGTCAGGAGTATAGTACGGGATACTTGGCTCCATCTCGTCTACCGGAAACCATTCCTGACCTTCGTCCATAGAGTATTCTACGGCGACGGCACCTTCTCCTTCGCTCAGGTAATCGTATGCGAAACCTATCGTCAGTTCCGATCGGTCGGCTATGCCCGAAAGATCGTAGAGCGGCGATACGAGAGCTGCAGCCACAAACATGAATCCTGCTGCCTCGCTGCTTGCCGACACATATCCGCCGTCGAAGCCTGAACCGGACATTTCAAGACCGAACCTGTCGTCAAAGCAGAAGCGATACTCCTGTGGAGTCGAGTCATACGGGCTCACTGACTGCCAGTCGACAGGCTTGTTGCCGCTGTTGAAACCTTCGTAGTGAGGAAGTGTGTAAGCGACAAGCTCGCCCGACTGAACGTCGGTATATTTAGGCTGCGAGCTTGTGCCGTCATTATAGTCGCAATATATCATATATCGGTAGATGCCGGGGGCGACATCCTTGTCGGTATAGGTAAGTTCTGTGATGCCTTCGGCAATGGTTTCTGTACCTCTGACGATGCGGAAGCCCTTAAGGTCGGCATAATCGGGATCTGTCGGTTTACCCCACGACAGCACCACATTGCTTCCTTCTGTCTCAGCGCTGAAACCTGTCACCGTCGAGCGACATCCCACGGTAATCCACTGGCTTATCACATCTGAGTCGCCATAAGGGTTATCGTAGTGAGCGAGAACGTCGTAGCGGTAAGTGCCTGCGGGAACCCATGTCTGCGTAAACTCAAGTTCCTCACCGGTGTTGACCCATGCGCATGACTGTCCGTCGCCGAAAGCCTCGTAAGCGAACGGCTGGAATGTGCCTTCTGGAGCTTCCCATGCGCCGTGTACCGTATATGATTCAGTCTCGGCATCGTAATCGGACATCAGCACAAGATTGCGGGGCGCGGGGAAACCCTCGAAAACAAGTTCCACCTCAATCTCCGCCGGGTCTGATTCGGTACCGTCAGCACCGATTGCCGTCACGCCGTATGTATGCGTGCCGAACTCCTTCTCCGACGAGTCGGTGAACGAAAGCGCGTGTATGTCGAAACCTACAGGCTCGCCGTCGAGATAGACATTATAGCGGTAGACATACGGAGCCTTGGCTACGTTGCGTCGTGCGTCGCGACGCGCGATAAGTTCTGTCGAGGGTGTCTTGCCGGTGGTGTCGAATTCGCGGTATGTATTGGCAGATGCGGGAGCACTCTTGCCTTCCACCGCGCCTGCCTGAATACCAGGATTGCCGCTGTAGAACTTCACTTCATCAAGTGCCCAGCTGTAATATAGCCCGCGGTCGGTAATATCAGGAGAACTTGTGGCGGCGAACGCAACCATCATGTCGTCGGAAGGCTCACCCAGGCAGACAACAGCCTGCTGGTAGCCGTCGATATACAGCATGTCGTAGCGGGCATTCCATATATTTTCCCATGTAGCGCCGCCGTCACGGCTTACTTTTACATAGTAGTCGTTGGGGAAGTCTTCGTAAACTCCGTTGTCGAGCAGGGTCGGATTGATAAAGAACTGAAAAGTAAGGTATGAAGCTCCTGCGACCTTGGGAGATATCAGCCACTCGTCCTGATGCGCGCTTGAAGTGCTGCCCTCGGGACGCGGCACAAACAGGTCGAAGTTCAGATAGGCACTCTTTTCGCCACTGTAGATAAACTGCTCATAGTTTGTCCATACAAGATATTTTTCCGTAGGGTACTGGAACCACGTGAAGCAAGGATCGGCAGTGTCGGTGGTCTTTATGCTCCACCCTTCGCCCGGAAACGCAGCGTCTTCGAATCCGTTCTCGGCAATGACATCGCCTATCGCCGCATTGTTCCAGCTGAGGCTGACATTCAGACCCTGCACTTCCGCCTTAACGTCGACAGGCATGTCAGGTTTTGTCTGTGCCGACGCCGATATCGGTGCCGCCGCAAGAAGCATGAGGGCTGAAAAGACTTTGGTAGTTGTTTTCATAAGCTATTATTGTAAAATGATTGATATTTCTGAAATATTATCGGATAGCAGAAGCAAAAGTAGTCAGAAGTATAGTAAAACCAAACAAAAACGTTCAAAATGTATTTCAATTTCGCGAAAACATAACGATTCTGCAACTCAGAGAACCTCTTTTGCGTGTTTTTCTCACAGGAGTTTTGCCGATACATTTTGTTTATGTACTTTTGTCTTAAGAAAACTACTGTATGATTTCTCTGCATCCCCGCATATTGCTTTCATCCCTCCGCGCGGTTCTTGTCGCTGTAATCGCGCAACTTTTTGTAATGATTCCGGCTATGGCAGCCGAAGGCGAACTCGCCGACATAGCCGCCATGCCTACGTCCGTCGTGTTCGAAAAGGCTCAGCATGCTTACCGCTCCAACGACCTCGAGAAGGCGCTCATGCTCTACTCTGTCATCTGCTCCCGCCACGATTCATCGGCACCCGACGAAATTCAGCGGACAGCCGCGCAGAGCTTCCTCCACCGCGGATCTATCCTCAACCGTCACGCCTCTTACTCCCTCGCGCTCGACTCGTATCTTCAGGCTCGCGCAATCGCCGAGAAAAGAGAGATGGACGATCTGCTCCCTGACATATATAACAAGATAGGCATCATTTTTTCGGAAATCAACGACTACGATACCGCACTCTTCTACTACCGCAAGGCGCTCGCCCGTTCGGAAGAAAACACAGATGTGCGTCAGCCTGTGCTCAACAACATCCTCTACGTCTATGCGCTCATAGGAGAGCCGGATTCAACACGCTTCTACTACAACGCCCTCGAGAATTGCTGTCCGCACGACGATGGCACGCTCTACGACCGTCTCATGAACCGCGCCCTCCTCTGCAAAGTCGAAGGCAACGCAGATTCCGCCCTTTTGTATTTCCGCAAGGCTGCCGTCTATGCAGCCGACAGTCTTTATTCGCCTATCTGCCGTGCCGCAGCATATTCATCCATGGCAAAACTCTACAAAGAGGCGGG
>JAGBDG010000255.1 GCA_017937625.1 Muribaculaceae bacterium
CAAGTGACGCTGCGCTTGCGGTCGGAGGGCTTGACGGCAGCCTTCCACGATTTTTACGCATAAAAATCGGGTATTCCGTCCGCGCCCTCTGACTGCACACTTGCCTTATTCACCCTTTGTAACGCAGTGGAGGATGCGCACGAAAAACGGCATCCCTGCCGGTAGGCTCAAAGAGCCTCACAAAAGGGAAAATGATTAAACAACTCACAATAAGGAATTATGGCAAAATACAGAGTTTCCACGCAGTTTGTATTCAGCGGCTATTTCGATGTGGAAGCCGACAGCTTAACCGAGGCAGAAAGCAATGTAACCGAGCATTGCGGATTGGTTCTCGGCGGCGACATACACACTTCGCTCCCTGATGAAGATGTGGACTGGTCTTTTTCAGTCCACCCCGACAAAGAGGTAAAATCAATCAAGAAAATCAAAGACTGAAATCATGGACTATCAAGCAGTAGCGGAAATCATAAACCGCAATTCGGGATTATATACAATAATCACTGATAAAGGCAGCGAGAAGAAACGCCTGTTCCTCTCGACACAGGGTAACGTCTGCGAGTTCGCCCCACGCTCTCGCAAACGTGGATATGCCATACCTCTTGACATAGTGGAGAATTGGCAGGGTATAGAAAAGGAGCAACGTAACGACGCCAATACTGTTGCTAAGTTCAGACGTTATGCCGCTCGCGCCACCTTCCCCTCGGCTTTCGTGCGCAAATGCCTCGCAGCTGACCCTACAAAGGGCTGTTACGAAAACCGGCTGACCACGGGCACCCGCATTGACGGAGAGATTATCTCCCTTAAAGCCATTGAACGATATGAACCGTGGGCTGTCGGCGAGTTTCGCAAGGCTCTTATGGAACGGCGACAATACCATTCGTGCAGGTTCGACTTTCGGGGGTATGACGGCACTCTGTGGATTGAGATTGCCGAAAAAGATGACGGCTACAATCGCAAAGGAGATGTCATGGCTGGCTTCAGCAAGGAATACCGTGGCTGTGGCAATGGCTATTACTACTCGCTGATAGATGATGAACACTTTATAGGCACTGATATTGATTGATTTATTAACCGCCACTGCGTCCGACCATTAGGCGCAGTGGCACAACAAGAAACTCAGAATGACTACAACTGAAATCAACTACAAGGGCGAGGACTATACTTGCCGTATCGTGAAAAGTAATGACGGCGAAGACTTGATAATCGCCGGAACACGTCTGCTTGACGCTATAATGCCTTATCCCATAACCGACAGCTGCAATGGCTTCGCCGACCGTGAAGCCGAAAAAGTTGATGAAGAGATATTCTTCTATACCTCGGACAGCGACCTGCAACTGCCCGACAACGAGCTTGTCGCCATACTCAAAGAGAGCAATCCCGAGTGGTTTGAATGATATTACTAACCGCCACTGCGCCCTGCGGATCGGCGCAGTGGTATAATAAAGACAATATAATGGATGAATTTCTAACTTATGCTGCCAAACGTGCGCAGGAAAGCGTAGGCACGGACTATGAATGGAGCTTTGAGGCAAACCGATACAACATCGAAAATTTTGCAAAGGCGCACCTTGATGAAAACTGGGATGATATAATAGATGAATTTGAAGAACTGCCGTTTGACGACTGAAAACCCACTTAACGAATATGAACAGAAAAGAAGAAATCCGGAAAGTCGCTTCGGAGAAATACAAGGACAGTGACTTTCGCGTGCCTGATATGTACTGCTTCATCGAGGGAGCGGAGTGGGCAGACGCCAATCCGCCGAAAGGCTGGAACAAGTTTAGCAACGACAACATACCGAAGAAAGGCGATTTGATAGCACTTGCCGTCATAGACGACGAAATGAAGGTCGCCTCTTATGAACTGATGAAATTCGACCCGGTTGTGATAGCGAAGCCGTACCGCGACAACGTACTCTGGTATCCTATACCGCAGCTCTAATCCCCCTCATGTCCGCTCCGACCTCCCCGGTCGGGGCGGTTTTGCTCCGCACCCTCCGCAAAACCGCTTCCCGGAAGTCTTATGCAATGCTTCGATTATATCAATGCAACATCTTAAACCTATGGACTTTCGCTATCTTCGGATTGTTGAAAAATGGTAACCATGCAGAATGACTCGGCTGACATACTCCGTGTCAGAACACCGAGTATGATCTTGCCAATGTGCCATGACCATTATACGGCAAATGCCGATATGCCGGCAACGCCAGTGACATCGAGGTTCCGCCTGCGGCTTCTCTTCAATGTCATTCGCGTTGTCGGCTGTCTGTGGTGGACCGGTCTGAATCGACTACTGGTGCGTCTCTTTTACAGTCATAGGTTGCACTTATGACTGAACGAGCCGAAATTCATGAAAACTATTGGCTCCGCAATAACGGCACACGCGCCCGACAAGCCATATTCCATGTGGCGCC
>JAGBDG010000256.1 GCA_017937625.1 Muribaculaceae bacterium
GACGAGGCGCTATTCCATGCCGCCACATACGCCGACCGCAAAGTGGACATCGTCTATATCCATTCGGAGAAAATCGCTGAGGAAAATGTCGAGAGCAAGCTTTCCGGTCTCGACGGTGTTGTTGTGGCTCCGGGATTCGGTCAGCGCGGCATCGAGGGCAAGTTTGTGGCGCTGAAATGGTGCCGCGAGCATGATGTCCCGACATTCGGCATCTGCCTGGGCATGCAGTGCATGGTCATAGAGTTCGCCCGCAATGTCCTCGGACTTGCCGACGCCAACTCGACCGAGATGAACCCGCACGTGAAGGACAACGTCATCGACCTTATGGAGGAACAGAAGAACATCTCCAATCTCGGCGGTACAATGCGCCTTGGCGCCTACGACTGCCGTCTGCGTCCCGGCTCTAAAGCCGCGAAAGCCTACGGCGAGGAATATATACGCGAGCGTCACCGCCACCGCTACGAATTCAACAACGACTACCGCGAGCGCTATGAGAGCGCGGGCATGGAGTGCGTGGGCGAGAACCCAAAGGCGCACCTGGTGGAAGTTGTAGAGATGCCGTCGAAACGCTGGTACATAGGCACGCAGTACCACCCCGAGTATTCGAGCACGGTGCTCTCGCCGAGTCCGATATTCAAGTCGTTCATGGCAGCAGCCATCGCCTATCATGAAGAAAAAACAAGTAATTAAAACGAATAAGATATTTATCGCCAATGGATAAAAACACAGTTACGGGTCTTGTGCTTATGGCGCTTGTGATGTTCGGCTTCATGTGGCTGAGCGCGCCCAAGGACAGCGACCGCGACACCGCAAACCCGACGCCAGAGCAGACCACTTCAAAAACAGAAAATGCGCAAGCCGCGGCGGCACATGTCGACAGCACAGCGCTCGCCGAGGCTGTCCGTTCTATAGGAACGGCATCGGCAGACGGCGTCTACGAGTTCAGCAAGGACGGTCTTACGCTGAGATACGACAGCGTCGCCGGTCTGACAGGTACTTACAGCGAGGGTGGCGTCAGCGCAAGCCTCACTCAGCTTCTAAACGGCACATCGGTTCTTACCGCAGCGCAGGCAAACCGCGCGGCGGCATCCATGAAAGAGCTTGTCGACAACTCGGCGCGCTACGAGGGCTTCGCCCGCTATCTCGGCGGCAAGGAAACTACCGAAGTGCTCGAGAACGAGCTGGTGAAAGTCACGCTTTCGAGCCGCGGCGCCATGGTGAGCCAGGTCGAGCTTAAGAAATACAAGAGCGAGCGTGGCGCCAATCCCGAGAATATCTTCATTTTCCGCGACAATAGCGACGGCTACGGATTCCGCTTCAATACCGCCGAGCAGCGCATCGACACGCGCGACTTCAACTTCCAGACACGTGTTGAAGCCGACAGCAGTGTGCTCATGTATATGGAGCCGGCGCCCGGCGCTTTCTGGGGCATACGCTACCGTCTCAATCCCGAAGGCTACAACGTGAGCATGGAAGTGGTGCAGAAAGGCATGGAGACCATACTCCCGGCAAGCACCGCGAACATGGAGTTCTCGTGGAACCAGAAGCTCGGACGTAACGAAGTCGGTCGTACATTCGAGGAACGCAACTCGGCAATCTGCTATAATTATATAGGCGAGGGCGTCGATGAGCTCAACTCCGGAAAAGACGACAGCGAGAGCATCAACGGTCGTCTGCGCTGGGTCGCCTTCAAGAACCAGTTCTTCTCGAGTGTCATCATCTCGCGCAGCTCGTTCACCTCGGCAGAGCTGGTCCAGAAGGACATCAAGTCGGAGAACTTTCTCAAGGACATGAGCATGACCGCCACCGTGCCTTACACCGTTGCCGACGGTACGGCCTCGAGCTTCGATTTCTATTTCGGCCCTAACGACTATCCCATCCTGTCCGGTCTCGACGAGGTTCTCGGCTATGAGGACGACGGTCTTTCGCTCACGCGCCTCATTCCTCTTGGATGGACGCTCTTCCGCTGGATAAATACCATCATTGTCATACCGGTATTCACTTTCCTCGGATCGTTCATCGACAACTACGGCATCATCATCCTTCTTCTGACACTCTTCATCAAGCTCATCATCTTCCCCTTCACTTTCAAGAGCTTCAAGAGCCAGGCAAAGATGCGTGTTCTCGCTCCAGAAATCAAGGAAATCAACGACAAGTATCCCGACCAGGCAGACGCCATGAAGCGCCAGCAGGAGACCATGGCTCTCTACAGCCGCGTAGGCGCAAGTCCGTTCGCAGGCTGTCTGCCCATGCTTCTGCAGATGCCTGTGCTCATCGCCATGTTCTCCTTCTTCCCCTCGGCGATAGAGCTCCGCGGTCAGTCGTTCCTCTGGGCGCATGACCTGTCGGCTCCCGACTCGATTCTGACCCTTCCGTTCAGCATACCTTTCTACGGCAACCACGTCAGTCTGTTCTGTCTTCTGATGACAATCGTCAACATTGTCTACATGAAGGTCAGCCAGCAGAGCCAGCCGCAGAGCGCCGGTATGCCGGGCATGAAGTTCATGATGTATCTGATGCCTGTCATGTTCCTGTTCATCTTCAATGATTATGCTTCGGGTCTGAGCTACTACTATCTGCTCTCGCTCCTCATCACAATCATCCAGACTTATATCTTCCGTCATGTGATTGACGAGAAAAAGGTCCGCGAACAGCTGCTTGCCAACGCCCGCAAGCCCCGCAAGAAGAGCGGCTTCATGGCACGTCTCGAAGAGGCACAGCGTCAGGCTCAGGCTACGCAGCGCGCCCAGCAGCAACAGCAGAACAAGCGTCGCCGCTGATACGGAAAGACAACACAATACCAGAAGCTGTGCCTTGACGGGCACAGCTTTTTTTTGCACTGATGAAATTTTCAGGAGACACGCCGCGTCTAATAGAGCAGAATGAAAACGAAAACTAACAATACGGTCTTGTCCGCCGACGAAGCTGAACTGGAAAGACGCTTCATCGAGGTGATAGAGCGTGAGGAAAAGACAATATCGTCGATATGCTTCTCCTACGCCTGCTCGGTCGCCGAGTACGAGGACCTGCGGCAGGACGCGCTTATAAACATCTGGCGCGGACTCGCGCAGTTCAGGGAGCACTCGTCGCTCAAGACGTGGATCTACCGCGTGACGCTCAACTCATGCGTGTCGACAATCAGAAAACAGTCGCGTTTCGGCAAGGAGTCGGAAAGTCTCGACAAGCTTTATAATCTTGTTGGCGAGAATCCGGAGGAACGCGAGCGCATAGAGACGCTTCACGTCCTTGTCGGCACACTCGGCGCCGAGGACAAGGCGATAATGCTGATGTGGCTCGACGACGCGTCGTATGAGGATATTTCAGAAGTCCTCGGTCTGACGAAAAACACTGTGGCGACAAGGCTTCACCGTATTAAAGAAAAACTTGCAAAAAAATATTGTGACTATGAATGCAGATGATCTTAAAACAGCCTGGCGCGATACCGGCAGTTCTCTCGACAGGAATGAAGTCGCAAAGATTGTGGCGGAGCAAGTAGCCGGCGAAATGAGAAAGAACAGAAACCGCACGTCGCTCGACAATATGCGCAACGCGTACAGGCGCTTTGCCATATTCGCCGCCGTGATGTGCCCTGTGTCCCTTATTATATTCAACAGCAGCATTTTCCCTGACTTGCAGATGGCTTTCATGTCGATTGCTTTTGCGGTGTTCTTCGCTGTGACGGCAGCCATAGACTTCAGTTTCTACAGAGGTCTCGGCAGAATAGACTGCAACACGATGACAGTCCGCGAGGTGGCGGAGCGCGCACGACATTTCCGCAAGCGTCATCTGCGGGTGGAGCTGCTTCTCATACCATTTGCCCTCGCTATCGTGGGAGGGCTCGCGTATCTCGAGCGCGATGACCCGTACATGATTGCCGGTATTGTCACCGGCGGAGTTGTCGGCGGAATCTTTGGAGTGAGATTCTTTATGAAGTTCATGAAAGAATACAAGGAGCTGTCGCGGGAGGATGACTGATCATCGGTCTGTGCGGCTGACGGTGGCTGTCTTGCCGGGCGCGACCTCTACCTCCGCTGTAACAAGGCGATTGCCTGCAATGTCGGCACTGACTGACGCAGGCAGTCGCTTTTTGCCTTTGTAAAGTGCGGTATCGTCGCCAAGAAACGACGGTCGCCAGACAAGGGTATGGGGAGTATGGTTGGTAAAGACGGTCTTGTCATGACCGTAGTGTCTGACAGTCACCGAGCCTCCGAGCATTGGGACGTCAATCGCCGATGATTGGCTGGCAGCATCGCCCCGATAGCATGTCGCGACCGACATTTCAGAAGCCGACGGCACAATGCCCATGACACCGCAGAATAGTCCTTCGATGATGCCGAATGACACTTCGGGATAGTCGGCGCGTTTATCCTGAGGCAACGAGACAAATATCTGGCGCGCCCCCTCGCCGTAGCCGAGGCGGTAGAGGAAGGCGGGGAAAGCCGAAAGGTTCTCGACGTTCCATCCGCGCGACAGTACGTCTTCGACCGCATAGCGGACGCGCTCGGGAAGGTCAATAGCCTTGGCCAGCAAAAGATAAGGCACGCCCTCGCCGCGGTGAAACTCACTGTTCTGGGTGTAATATGTGTTGTAGCGTCTGTTCGTGTCGTCCCACCAGACGTTCTCTATGATGTCGCGGTATGCTTCCGCCCGCTGAATGGCGAAGTCCGCTTCGCTTTTCTTTTCGTTATGAGTCGCGACGGCAGCGTATGTCTCATAGCCGCGCCGCAAAGCGCCGAGAAGGTCGATGGCGACGGTTATGCCGGAGAAGTTCTCGGCGTAGGAGGGCAGTCCGCGACAGGTGTGGAAGCCGTTCCTGCGGTCGAAAGGTTCGGGAGTGTTCATGAAGCGGCGGCGCGACATGATGCTGTCGGGCGTCAGCGCCCAGCGGTCGGCGTAGTCGTGGACGGTACGTTCGTAAAACTGCATGAACACGGGCGATGTCAAGTACCGCGTGTCGGCAGTCCAGCTGTAGACGTCATAGCATGCGCGGACAACGTCGAAATTCGCCGGCAGATTGTACCAGAACTCCTTGTCGTTCCCATAGTCGCAGGGTGCAGGACGGTCGAGACGGTCAATCTCCCAGTAGGAGCACCAGTCCTTGCTCTCGCTGATGTTCGCAGCGACTTTGCCGAGCATGTTGGCGTTCTCGGTGTCGAGACCGAGAATGGCAGCGCCGATGACCTGGTGCGAGAGGTCGCGCATGCAGAAAGCGTCTCGTCCGGGCAGCGCCGCCTCGTACCATGGTCCGACAGGGTCGGAGCCGTCGTGGACATAGCTCATCGCCATGTCGCGAGCCCAACGGTAGACGGACTGTAGTGCCGTGTCGGTCGACTCGAAACGCGCAGGGCGTGCTGCCTGAGTCCCCTTCGTGCAGGTGACAATGGTAAGTAACCATATGATGAATCTCGATTTGCTCATTTCAAAGGATTTAATGGTTGCGGAACCGTGTGTCTTGACAAAGTTAAGCAATTTTCGGTTCTTTTTTACTACCTTTGTGGCAAATATGAAAACCAATCGAATCAATCTATCCATTACGCTCGTCGTTCTGTGCATACTCCTTGCGGCATGCAACGGCGATATTTTTATAAAACCGCTTAAAGTCAAGGCAGATACGGATTCGCTCGGGCCCGATTGCAGGACCGCTTTCATCAAAGTATCCGGCGAGAACTGGTATGTGTCGGATATGTGGTACTCCTCCGGCGAGACGTACGTCTACCAAGGTGTTCTGGAGGGCGGCTCCTATACTTTCAAATTATCGAACGTCGAAATCAACGGTCATATTGTCAAAGACGGTATCAAGGTCAATCTTGTGAGCTATCTCGCCGAAGATCCCGCCACAATAGGTGTCACTGTTACGGACGGGTACGACTATATACCGCTGCAGATGAGCGTCTATCCTACCGGTGAATACGATATAGAGATTCTCGATGTGTCTTACAATCTGAAGTCGTGGTCGGGCTATCCTGACGAGGACTTTACCACTGCGGTGCTGACAGTGCAGTTCACCGAAGGACTTGCCGAGCCGACGGAATACTCGTTCCAGTCGCCCGGCTCGCTTCCTGGGATATATTGGTTCTTCTCGTACGAAGAAGATAACAATTTCGCCCAAAAGCTGCTTGACAGTGGCATTGCCGTGCCTATTCCATCATTCGCCAATAAAGGCTGGTTTTGGGAAATGGTCGGCGAGGAGGCACCGCTGCACATGTCGCAGACGAACTCTGACTTCACCGTACTGCCGCGTATGCCTAAGCCGGTCGCGCTTCCGGCGGGCAAGCCGCTCAAGGTAAGCCTTCTTTGCAGCTACGAGAGTGTTGGGCTGGAATGCGCTGTCAGGGCGGTGAATCCGCTGACAGGAGAAGCCGAGACCGTGCAATGTGTTCTGCGCATGATTGTTCCGGTGAAATTTGAAACGGAGGTGACAGAATTATGAGAAAGATACTTGCCGTGGCAGTCGCCTTTTTGGCCGCGATGACCGTATTCGCCAATGATTCCACAGCCGTATCGCATCGGCTTGAGTTCTCGCTGCGCGGCGCATACGTGCTGCCGAGCAATCATCTCGTCAGAGGTGATAATTTCTATGGCAAGCGCACCCGCTCGGCTTTCGGAGGCGCGGTAGAGTACTCGTTCTCTTTCTCGCCCGGCAGCCGCGAGGGTCGCTACTATCCGTACGCCTATCAGGGCGTGGGCGTCGGTGCCACGGGTTTCTTCAGCTCGAAAATTACTGGCAATCCGGTCAATATCTACGTGCTTCAGGGCTCAAGGATAGCGTCGCTGTCGCGGCGTCTCACACTCGACTACGAGTGGAATTTCGGCGTGTCGGCAGGATGGAAGAAAAACGGTGTGGCAGAGCCGTACGACTATGAGGAAATCACCGGCTTCGGGTCGCATCTCAACGCATATATCGACCTCGGCTTCAAGCTCGACTATGCCCTCGACGAGCATTTCAGCATGGTGGGAGGCGTCAATCTGTCGCATTTCTCCAACGGCAACACCGATTATCCGAATCCGGGTGTCAATGTGCTCTGGGGTAAGCTCGGACTTGTGTGGAAGCCCGGCACTCAGCCCGCGATGAAGCGTCCGGACTGGAGCGACTACAACCCGCATATTTCGTACGACGTGACGGCTTACGGCGCGTGGCGCAAGAATTTCTTCGACAGCAATTACGGGAATGATGTCGAGGGTGTGGATTATGAGCCCGACATGCATATCATTCCGGGTCATTTCGGAGTATTCGGCGTGAATATAAATCCGCTGTGGCATTTCAACCCGATGTTCGCCGCCGGCGCGTCGCTCGATTTCCAGTACGACGAGGGCGCCAACCTGAGCCGCTACTATTCGGACCAGTCGTCGCCCGACGACCCGCGGTTCTACCGTCCGCCGTTCAGCCACCGCATGATGATAGGACTGAGCGCTCGCGTCGAGCTGCAGATGCCGATATTCTCGGTGAATGTCGGTGTGGGTCACAGCATCTGCGCTCCCGGCGGACCGGCGATGCGAGGCTGGTATCAGACATTCACCCTCAAGACATTCATTACCAAAAACATATTTCTAAGCACAGGCTACCGCCTTGAGCGCTTCCGCAACCCCGGCAACCTCATGCTCGGCGTCGGCTACCGCCTCAACGCCCGCTGACGCGCAATTCCGTTTTTTTTTCGCTCTTTTGCGCTTTTTGTACTTAACTTTCCAACTTGATTTTGTAAATTTAACCTTGGGGATTAACGGAGTTTTCCGAGAAATTTCGTATCTTTGCGCTTTCAAAAGAGACAATTTTACGAGAATAATTATAACCAAACAAAAACGTTATGAGTAAAGAAAAAAAATTCTTGACTTGCGATGGTAACCAGGCAGCAGCGCACGTGAGCTACATGTTCACGGAAGTTGCCGCCATTTACCCCATAACCCCTTCGTCGACAATGGCAGAATATGTCGACGAATGGTCGGCTGCAGGTCGTAAGAACATTTTCGGCGAAACAGTACTTGTTCAGGAAATGCAGTCGGAAGGCGGCGCAGCAGGCGCAGTCCACGGCTCTCTCCAGGCAGGCGCTCTCACCACTACCTACACGGCATCGCAGGGTCTGCTGCTTATGATTCCCAACATGTACAAGATTGCGGGCGAACTTCTGCCTACTGTCTTCCATGTTTCGGCGCGTACCATAGCATCGCACGCCCTCTCTATTTTCGGCGACCATCAGGACGTGATGTCTGTCCGTCAGACCGGCTTCGCAATGCTCGCCGAGGGTTCGGTACAGGAAGTCATGGACCTCGCAGGCGTGGCACACCTTTCGACTCTCAAGGCTCGCGTACCTTTTGTAAACTTTTTCGACGGTTTCCGCACCTCGCACGAAATCCAGAAAATCGAAGTCATCGACCAGGAAGACCTCGCCCCGCTGCTCGACCGTCAGGCTCTTGCCGACTTCCGCAAGCAGGCTCTTACTCCCGACGCTCCGGTAGCACGCGGTCTTGCAGAGAACGGCGACGTATTCTTCCAGCACCGCGAGGCTTCGAACGCCCATTATCTCGCAGTTCCCGAGATCGTGGAGAGCTATATGGCTGAGATCGGCAAAATCACCGGCCGCGAATACCACCTCTTCAACTACTACGGCGCCCCCGACGCAGAGCGCGTCATCATCGCCATGGGCTCCGTGACACAGGCTGCACAGGAGGCTATCGACAGCCTTATGGCAAAGGGCGAGAAGGTAGGTCTCGTTTCGGTTCACCTCTACCGTCCTTTCTCGGCAAAGCACTTCCTCGCAGCAGTTCCCGCGACTGCCAAGCGCATTGCAGTGCTCGACCGCACCAAGGAACCCGGCGCAAACGGCGAGCCCCTCTATCTCGACGTCAAGGAATGCTTCTATGGCAAGGAGAACGCCCCCGTCATTGTCGGAGGTCGCTACGGTCTCGCTTCGAAGGACACCACTCCCGCACAGATTCTCAGCGTATACGAGAATCTCGCGCTTCCGATGCCCAAGGACCACTTCACCCTCGGAATCGTGGACGATGTGACTTTCACCTCGCTTCCCCTTCTCCCCGAAGTCGCTCTCGGCGATGCCAGCACCTACGAGGCTAAGTTCTACGGTCTCGGCGCCGACGGTACTGTAGGCGCAAACAAGAACTCTGTTAAGATTATCGGCGAAAATACCGACAAGTACTGCCAGGCATACTTCGCATACGACTCGAAGAAGTCGGGCGGCTTCACCTGCTCGCACCTCCGTTTCGGCGACAAGCCCATCCGTTCGACATATCTGGTAAACACGCCTAACTTCGTGGCATGCCACGTACAGGCTTACCTCAACATGTACGACGTGACACGCGGTCTGCGTGACGGCGGCACATTCCTGCTCAACACCATCTGGGACGGCGACGAACTCGTCAAGAACCTTCCCAACCATGTGAAGCGCTACTTCGCGGAGCACAACATCACCGTCTACTATATCAACGCAACGAAGATCGCTCAGGAAATCGGTCTCGGCAACCGTACGAACACCATTCTCCAGAGCGCGTTCTTCCGCATCACCGAAGTCATCCCCGTCGACCTCGCCATCGAGCAGATGAAGAAATTCATCGTCAAGAGCTACGGCAAGAAAGGTCAGGATGTCGTCGACAAGAACAACCAGGCAGTCGACCGCGGCGGCGAATACCACAAGCTGACCGTCGACCCCGCTTGGGCACAGCTTCCCGACGACGCCAAGAAAGTGAACGACAACCCCGAGTTCATCAACAAGCTCGTCCTCCCCATCAACGCCCAGGACGGCGACCTCCTCAAGGTTTCCGACTTCAAGGACATCCCCGACGGCACATGGGAGCAGGGCACAGCGGCTTACGAGAAGCGTGGTGTCGCAGCGTTCGTCCCCGAATGGCTCGAAGAGAACTGCATACAGTGCAACAAGTGCGCCTATGTATGTCCTCACGCTTCCATCCGTCCGTTTGTCCTCACCGACGAGGAGCTCTCTAAGGCTCCTTTCGCTGCTGACGACACAGTCCCCGCTCTCGGTCCTTCTTTCAAGGGCATGCACTTCATGCAGGCTGTCGACGTTCTCGACTGCCTCGGCTGCGGCAACTGCGTTGACGTCTGCCCCGGCAAGAAGGGCGTGAAGGCTCTCCAGATGAAGCCGCTCGAGACTCAGCTCGACGTGCAGAAAGAATGGGACTACTGCGTGAAGAACGTAGAATCGAAGCAGAACCTTGTGGATGTGAAGGCTAATGTCAAGAACAGCCAGTTCGCCACACCTCTCTTCGAGTTCTCCGGCGCATGCTCGGGCTGCGGCGAGACACCTTACGTCAAGCTCATCAGCCAGCTTTACGGCGATCATGAGATGGTTGCTAACGCAACAGGCTGCTCGTCGATCTACTCAGGCTCCGTTCCCTCGACACCTTACACCACCAACGCCAAGGGTCACGGTCCCGCATGGGCTAACTCGCTCTTCGAGGACTTCGCCGAATTCGGTCTCGGCATGAAGATAGCCACCCGCAAGATGCGCGAGCGCGTAGGCGACGTGATGAACAAGATTGTCGCCTGCGACTGCTGCAACGACGAGATGAAAGAACTCGCCAAGAAGTGGCTCGCAGCTCCCCACGACGCAGCAGCTACCCGCGAGGTTGCCGACAAGCTTGTTCCTCTCTGCGAGGCATGCGGCTGCGACACTTGCAAGCAGCTTCTTGAGCTCAAGGGCTTCATTGCCGAGCGCTCGCAGTGGATTATCGCCGGCGACGGTGCCGCATACGACATCGGCTTCGGCGGTCTCGACCACGTGCTCGCATCGGGCGAGAATGTCAACGTTCTCGTTGTCGACACCGAGGTTTACTCGAACACCGGCGGTCAGTCATCGAAGGCAACACCGTTAGGCGCTATCGCCAAGTTCGCCTCCGCAGGCAAGCGTATCCGCAAGAAAGACCTCGGTCTCATCGCCACCACCTACGGCTATGTATATGTCGCACAGGTTGCCATGGGCGCCGACCAGGCTCAGACTCTAAAGGCAATCCGCGAGGCAGAGGCTTACGACGGTCCGTCGCTCATCATCGCATACGCTCCGTGTATCAATCACGGTATCAAGAGCGGCATGGGTCGTTCGCAGGCAGAGGAAGCTAAGGCAGTCGCATGCGGCTACTGGCACCTCTGGCGCTATAACCCCGCTGCAGAAGCCGCCGGTCAGAATCCGTTCAGCCTCGACAGCAAGGAACCGAACTGGGATGAATTCGACAACTTCCTCCTCGGCGAAGTGCGCTATGCTACCGTCCAGAAGCAGTATCCCGCCGAAGCTGCCGAACTCTTCGCTGCCGCCAAGGCTAATGCACAGTGGCGCTACAACAACTATGTGCGCCTCTCGCAGCAGTCGTGGGGTACCGATCCCGGTATCGAGCCTCTCGAACAGAGAAACGAAAAACTCTAATAATCCGACAATGATACAGCCGGCGGTTCCGCAACGGAGCCGCCGGCTTTTTTTATGAAAAAGGACAGCGAAAATGCGGTTGTGTTTCAATATTTTTTGTTAATTTTGAATGCCTGAAAAACATCAGCGAAGACATCGGAAAAAGAAATCCAATTTATTATTTAATATTCAACACATTAACCTTAAACAATGAATCCGGTATTCTGGCTCGTGCCAAGCTCGGCAATCATAGCCCTGCTTCTTGCCTGGTATTTCTATCGTCAGATGATGAAGGAAAGCGAAGGCACCGACACAATGAAACGCATTGCTTCCCACGTACGAAAAGGAGCGATGTCCTATCTCAAACAGCAGTATAAAATAGTAGGCATAGTATTCCTTTGCCTTGTGGCTCTGTTCTCCGTAATGGCTTACGGTTTCCAGCTGCAGAACGAGTGGGTGCCCGTCGCCTTCCTTACCGGCGGCTTCTTCTCCGGTCTTTCGGGCTTCCTGGGCATGAAGACAGCGACATACGCTTCTGCCCGCACAGCAAACGCGGCTCGCGGCTCGCTCAACGCAGGACTCCGTGTCGCCTTCCGCTCCGGCGCCGTCATGGGTCTGGTAGTCGTAGGTCTCGGTCTTGTGGACATATCTTTCTGGTATCTCCTTCTCGACTGGCTTGTTGACCTCCAGGGCACTCAGAAGCTCGCCATGATAACCACGACTATGCTTACTTTCGGCATGGGCGCGTCGACACAGGCGCTCTTCGCCCGCGTCGGCGGCGGCATCTACACCAA
>JAGBDG010000257.1 GCA_017937625.1 Muribaculaceae bacterium
TTACACCAACTCGAACCACGTGCCCGTCTACTATCACTGCTCGCCGCGCCATAAGGCGGAAGTCGAGGCGCCCTACCATGCACTGACCGGCGGAGGACATATATTCTATGTTGAGATTGACGGTGACGCGACTCACAATCCCAAGGCTATCAGCGATATCGTCGACCTTATGGATAAGTACAATATCGGATACTGTTCAGTCAACCACAACCGCAACCGCTGCATGGACTGTGGATACGAGGACGCATCGGCAGACCTCAAGGTATGCCCCAAGTGCGGAAGCCAAGCAATCGACAAGCTTCAGCGAATCACCGGTTACCTCGTCGGAACGACCGACCGATGGAACTCGGCGAAGCTCGCAGAACTTAACGACCGAGTAGTTCATGAATAAACCACTCAGAGTAGTCCGGGTAATCGAAGGCACGAGCGTCGACGGTCCCGGACTACGCACATCCATATATTTCGCAGGCTGCGCTCACCGCTGTCCCGGCTGTCACAACGAGCCGACATGGGATTTTGCAGCGGGCGATAACTTTTCCGTGGAACAGCTCATGGAAAAGATTTCATATAACGGCTTCGATGTCACGTTTTCCGGGGGCGACCCTATTTATCAGGCAGAAGCTGTCATCCCTCTTGCCAAGGCTATCAAGGCTGCCGGTTATAATATCTGGTGCTATACCGGCTTTACCTTTGAGGAACTCCTTGAAGAACCTGTTCAGGGAACGCGCGGACTGCTGAAGTATATCGATGCAGTCGTCGACGGTCCTTTTGTATTGGCTCTCAGAGATACGGAGCTGCTTTTCCGTGGATCTTCGAACCAGCGCGTCATCGACGTACATGAAAGCCTGCGTCGCGGAGAAACAGTGCTTCTCGACTTCTGAATAATGTTGCAAGGGCGCGGAATTATCCGTAAATTTGCGAAAAAGTAAGCAACTATGCCCTTAAGAACCGGTCAGTTTTCACAGCCCCGACCCTTCACATTCGACAGAGTCGTGCGCATGCTCATAACGGGAGCCTTGTGCGCAGCCGCAATATGGCTCGTAACTTATCTTAAAGACGTCCTTCTGCCATTTGTGGTGGCATGGCTCATCGCCTATCTTCTCGAGCCGTTCGTACAGTACAACAAGCGCTTGCTGCGGGTAAAATCCCGCTGGCTTCCAATTACGGTTACGCTCTTTGAATGCATTCTCATTATAGGAGCGCTTTGCATGTTCTTGCTGCCCTCTGTTTTCGATGAGATACATCAGGTTGCAGTTCTTGTACGCGATTATGCCGACAGCACCGCGGATGTTGCGTTCATACCTGCGTGGCTTCAGGAATATATACGCGAAAACATAGATTTCCGGCAGATTTCGAGCAGTATGACAAGCCAGGACTGGGGCTCGGTAATCGATGCTGCAGGCAGTTTCATTGCCGGCGGCTATAACATGATTATGAGCATTTTCAGCTGGTTCCTTGTCATTCTTTACGTTGTCTTCATAATGCTTGACTATGAGCGTCTGTTGCGCGGCTTCCGTCATCTCGTCCCGCCAAAATACCGCGAGAGGACATTCCGGATCGCCAACGACGTCAAACAGTCCATGAACCATTACTTCCGCGGACAGGCTCTTGTCGCATTTATAGTAGGCATTCTATTCGCCATAGGTTTTCTTATCGTAGGACTGCCCCTCGCCATTGTCCTCGGGCTCTTCATCGGCTTGCTAAATATGGTACCTTACCTTCAGCTCATATCCATATTGCCGACAACGCTGCTCTGTCTTGTATACTCTGTCGAATCAGGCACAGGTTTCTGGGAGCTATGGTGGGCTTGCATTGCCGTTTATGCCGTAGTACAGTGTATTCAGGATTTTATACTTACCCCTCGCATCATGGGTAAGGCCATGGGACTCAATCCTGCAATCATACTCCTTTCGCTTTCGGTATGGGGCTCGCTGCTCGGTTTCATCGGTCTTATCATAGCTCTTCCGCTGACAACTCTGCTTCTCGCATATTACGACACATATATCACAATCCGCGAGGACGGCGAGAGCGACGACGAGCTGAAAGAAGACGAAAAAGCTTTACGCGCCATGATTGAATCACCTGAGAGCGCAGAAGATTCCGAATGATTTCTTGCAGCACAAGTCACTTTTTATTAATTTTGCCTTGAA
>JAGBDG010000258.1 GCA_017937625.1 Muribaculaceae bacterium
AAAACATACTTGTCTTTTAACATAACAGTCTGATTCAGACTGCAAAGTTAATTTCAAATCGTCGCACATCAAAAACGCTCGCAACAAATTGAATTTCAATAATTTCAAAGAACTTTTATGATTTTTTAGTGGACACTAATGAATTCCTCCCTATAAACAATACGATGCGGTATATATCATCTTTACTCTTTTTATTGTCGGCAGCATCCGTATTCGGCGGCAACCTGTCGCTCGACGAGGCTCGTGTCAATGCCCTGGATTTTATGTCGGCGCGACATTCCACGTCTGTGCGCGGTGTACGCGCCGCCACACCGGATCTTGAATGTGTCCGGGTGTCGCAATCCAGTTATATTTTCAATGTCGGAGGAGGACGCGGTTATGTAATAGCGTCAGCCAGCGACCGCATGCAGCCCGTGCTCGGGTATTCGGACACTGGGTGTTTTGATGTGGCTTATATGCCGGATGCGCTAAAGGCATGGCTCGACGAGCTTGATGAAGCCGTCGTCGTCCTCGAAAGCGCCGACACACATAATGCATCTCCGGCGCTGTCACGCAGCGATGACAAACCGGCTATAGCGCCTCTCGTCTCAAGCCGGTGGAACCAGGGTTCGCCTTACAACGGCATGACACCTTCGTACGTCGACCAGAATTCGGGTCAGTACAACGAACACAGCGCCACGGGCTGTGTAGCCACCGCCACGACGCAGATCATGTACTATTGGAAGTGGCCGCAGGACGCTACTAAGACGATACCTTCATACACATACGACTGGTCGGGCAACTCCAGGACTATGCCATCGCTTCCTCCTGTGGTCTTCGACTGGGCGTCCATGAAGGATACTTACGGAAACAATGATTCACAGGCTTCGAAGGATGCCGTGTCGCAGCTTATGCTCTACGCCGGCTGCGGCATGCAGAGCGGCTATGCCGGCGCTACAGGCGCCACGTCGGTCAATGCGATGAACGCCCTGAAGGAATACTTCGGATATACAAAGAAAGCATTCAATGTCTACCACCTGAATTATACTTTTCAGGAGTGGGAAGATCTTTTCTATAACGAGCTTGCCGCCGGTCGCCCACTTCTGATTGGCGCAGACAACTATGAGCGCACAGGCGGTCATGAATTCATTTGCGACGGCTATGACGGCAACGGTCTCTACCACATCAACTGGGGCTGGGGCGGATGGTGCGACGGATATTTCGTCCTCACTGTCATGGCGCCTGATTCACAAGGCATAGGCGGCTCGTCAAACGCCAACGGATATTCAATGGGTCAGAACGTCATCGTAAACCTCCGGCCGGAATATACCGGGGATGACAATGAAATCGTGCGCTGTGCCATATCCGCACTTCTGCCCGGACAATCCGCCACGGCACGCGACGCCGATGGCAATGTATCACTATATTTCTCGTACAATATCCGCACGCTGCTCCTGAACAGATATGAGATAGAGCACGGATTTGTGGTTTATGATGCCGAAGGGAACCGGGTAGGAGAGCCGTTCGGCATAAGTACGGACACATATAATCCTGCCGACCGATATGGTAAATCGATAACCGTCAGATTCGGTGCCGGTCTTGCCGACGGCGAATATACACTTCGCGGCGTCAGCCGTCGCAGCGGCAGCAGCGAATGGCTCGATGACATGAACAGCGGCCGCAACAACATCGCGCTGACCGTATCGTCCGACAAGATGCAGGTAAGCGCCCGTCCGGGTAACGGCACGCGGCTGCAGGTGGATAAGCTGACCCTTGAGGGCGTATCAGTGGCAGGACAATGGCAGCGCGTGAAATACACCATCACAAACACCGGCGATGACTTCTACGGCGAGACATACATGTTTGTTGACGGCAAGTGCGTGTCGGGCAACACAATATCCATCCGCGCAGGCGAAACAGCCGATGTGTACTACAAGTTCCAGCCTGACGGTACACCCGGCTTCCACCGCTTCGTGCTTTCGCGTCAGACGTCGGCAACGAACGGCGTCATCAGTTCTGTCGACAAGGTATTCAACATGGACTGCATGTGGAAAGCCGACGGCACTGTTGAGCGCATTCCCTCCACAAGCCAGAACTATTCACTGCCGTCAGATGTCACAGCAGTATATCTGACAGGCAAGTCGCCGCGCACGATAGGCGTACCTGACGCAAATCCCAACCTGATAATGTACCTCGACGAGGATGCCGTACTGTCGGCACGAGTGCTGCGTGTCTATCGCCAGACTATCTCGAATATCGTCTATGGCGACAAGGCGGAGGTTTTCCGTGTTAAGGACGGCTATGAACTGGGCGTACCCCGTGCATTTGTGGCAGAGGAAGCCAGCTATACCCGCGAAAATATGCCGGCATGGTCGACGTTGTTCCTGCCGTTCCCTGTAGAGAACGTGGAGGCTGACGGTAATACGGTCGACTGGTTCACCTCCACAAGCGACACCGGTAAGTCGATATTCCTCAAGAAATTCATGGGGGCACGGCGCGGAACACTCGTTTTCGCTCATTCGGATACAGAAATACCGGCAGGTCAGCCGCTCCTTGTAGGTGTGGCCGGAAATCTCGGGGGAATGCCGTTCGACCATACGGGAAGCACTGTCACATTCTCCGCTAAGAACGTCACTATCACTACCGACGGGTTACGGACTGTAGACAATGTCAGCACCGCAAGCAGTTTTGTAGGATGCATATCCACAAAGACACCGGTTGCTGTCATGGGTCTTGACGAAACGTTCGCCAACTTTGTGACAACGACGGATGTCGAACCCTTCCACGCGTACTTCACCAAGATTGCAGGCTATGATTCTTGCGCAGTCCGCTACGACGAAGGCGAAACCAACGGCATAGATATCCCTGTGGTGGAAAACATGGATGCTGCTGCGCCGGTCTACAATCTTCAGGGCATAAGAGTCGGAACAGTTTCGACATTCGGCTCGTTGTCTGCCGGACTGTACATAATATCCGGTCGGAAGGTATTAAAGCGCTAAGCGAAGACCTGTGTCAGTGGTTGGTACAGGTCAATAACGTGTAAATTAATGTCAAACGGGTAAAGATGCGTTATTTTAGCGCAAATCGTCACTATTTGATACCCTCATTATCCGCCTTGACATTAATTTTGCACATGTAAACTATCATAATCACTACTTCATTTAAATACTATGAAAGCAAAACGCAAGCTGAGTATGGCAGCTCTCGCACTTCTTGCCGCCGCCGCGGCAGCGGATGCGCAACAGACCGGAAGCAACGGTCAGACCACCGCTTATCTGGTGTCGGACGCCCATCTTGACACGCAATGGAACTGGGATATCCAGACCACCATCGGACAATATGTGTGGAACACGATAGACCAGAATCTAAAACTGCTCGAAAAATATCCCGACTACGTATTCAACTTCGAAGGCGGCTCCAAGTATGCCTGGATGAAAGAATATTACCCGCGCGAGTACGAACTGATGAAAGAATACATCAAGTCGGGGCGCTGGCATATCAGCGGAGCCAGCTGGGAAGCCAACGACGCTATCGTGCCTTCGATAGAGTCGGCGATACGTAACGTAATGTTCGGACAGGAATTCTACCGCAATGAGTTCGGAGTTGAAAGCACCGATATTTTCCTTCCCGACTGCTTCGGTTTCGGCTGGACGCTACCTTCGGTAGCCGCGCACTGCGGTCTGATAGGATTCTCTTCGCAGAAGCTCGGATGGCGTAACCATCCCTTCCACGGCGATAAGAAATATCCTTACACAATCGGTCTGTGGCGAGGCGTGGACGGATCTGAGATAATGATGGCTCATGGCTTCGACTACGGTCGCCGATGGAAAAATGAAGACCTCACTCAGAACCGCGATCTCATCAACCGCGCTGCCGAAAGTCCCCTCGGCAAGGTATTCCATTATTATGGCACCGGCGACATAGGCGGCTCACCGTCCATACAGTCGGTGGAAGCTGTTTGTAACGCAATCGGCAAGAACGACGGACCCGTGAAGATTCTCAGTGTCACCTCCGACCAGCTTTTCAAGGATTATCAGCCTTACAGCTCGCATCCTGAACTGCCCCGCTATGATGGTGAACTTCTGATGGACGTTCACGGCACGGGCTGCTACACTTCCCAGGCCGCAATGAAACTCTATAACCGCCAGAATGAGTTGCTCGGCGACGCAGCGGAGCGCTCGTCGGTAGCATCGGAAGCTCTCGGGCTCACGCAGTATCCGGTCGATTTCCTCTCCGAGGCATGGCGCCGATTCATTTTTCATCAGTTCCACGATGACCTTACCGGCACATCCATACCGCGTGCTTATGAATTTTCATGGAACGATGAGCTCCTCTCGCTCAAACAGTTCTCCGACGTCCTCACTCATTCGGTAGGTGCCGTTGCCTCGCAGCTCGACACCCGCGTGAAGGGTACTCCGGTCGTGCTCTATAATGCACTCGGACATGAGGCCACCGATCTTGTAGAGCTTGAAGTATCTGTCAAAGGGCGTCCCGGCAAGGTGCAGGCATACGACCAGAACGGCAATCCGGTAGCCGCACAGGTTCTCGGCGTCGAAAACGGCAGGGCAAAGGTGCTTGTGGAAGCAACCGTGCCGGCAAACGGATATGCGGTCTACGACCTCCGCTTCTCAGGCAGCTACAAAGCTGCGGCGCCGAAGGCAGGTGTCCGCACTGTCGGGAACTCCGTATATGCCATCACGCTCGACGACAAGGGTGACATTACTTCATTGGTGGACAAGCGCAACGGCAAACAGCTCGTTGCCGACGGCAAGGCAATCCGCCTGGCAATATTTACCGACAACGAATCTTATAGCTGGCCGGCATGGGAAATCATCAAGAAGACTGTCGACGCAGAGCCTCAGTCGATAGATGAAAATGTAACGATGTCGGTAATAGAAGATGGACCGGTGCGTACCACTCTCTGCGTGGAAAAAGGGCATGGCGATTCAAAATTCAGGCAGTATATCCGCCTGTATGAAGGTGCGCTCGCCGACCGCATCGATTTCGTGAATGATGTCGACTGGGCTACTACCAATGCTCTCGTCAAAGCTGAGTTCCCGCTGACAGTATCAGCACCCAAGGCGACTTACGACCTCGGACTTGGTACAATAGAACGCGGCAACAATGTCGACAATGCTTACGAAGTGTACTCGCAACGCTGGGCGGACCTCAGCGACGGCAACTATGGCGTGACGGTGATGAACGACTGCAAGTACGGATGGGATAAGCCCGCCGACAACAATCTTCGCCTCACTCTCCTCCACACGCCCAAGACAAAGAAGAGCTACGCATATCAGGATCATCAGGACTTCGGTCACCACACTTTTACCTACACCCTTACCGGGCATAGCGGTGCGGTAGACAAGACGGTTGCCTCAACAGCTGCCGACGGTCTCAACCAGCGCATCAAGGCATTCTCCGCCACCAGGCATGCCGGTCCGCTCGGAAAGTCGTTCTCAATGGCAAGCGTAGACAACAAAGACCTCGCCATGAAGGCTCTGAAGAAGGCTCAGAACGGCGACGAATATGTTGTGCGTCTGTATGAAACGGCAGGCGACGGCGCAAAGACCGGCAAGGTTACTTTCGCGCGCCCGATCGTAGCGGCAGTGGAAGCAGACGGTACTGAAAAGACTACAGGCAACGCATCCTTCTCAGGCAATACGCTCGACGTTAAAGTAGGTCCCTTCGGCATGAAGACTTACAAGGTTAAATTCGCACCCGCCGAAAGGAAGGACCTTGCCACCTACGAACAGATTCCTCTGAACTACGACAAGAAGTGCTTCAGCTGGAACAAGTTTGCACAGGACGCAGACTTCTGCGGCGGCTACAGCTACGCTGCCGAACTCGTGCCTTCATCCATCACTGCTCTGGGTGTGCCTTTCAGACTTGAAAACTCGGCGCTCCTCAACGGCAAGGCATGCCACGGCGATACCATCACCCTCCCTGAAGGCAACTACAACCGCCTCTATATCCTTGCAGCCACGGCATCTGAGGACGAAGGTACCAAGGGAACCTTCCGACACGGCAAAACATCGACAGAACTCTCCGTACCTTCCTATACAGGGTTTATCGGTCAGTGGGGACACACAGGTCACACAGAAGGCTACATGGATACCGATGAAGTGGCGTATGCCGGTACTCACCGCCATTCTGCCAAGGGCGACCATCCCTACGAATTTACGTACATGTACAAATATGCCATAGATCTGCCTGCCGGCACGCGTGAAGTTGTGCTTCCCGATAATCCTGCCCTTGTGATTTTCGCAGCTACAGCAGCCAGTGAAGCCGCACAGCAGTCTGCTCCCATGGCACCGCTTTTCCGCACTGCCATAGCAGCCGGTGCGACCCGCGCCAATGCCGACGCTAAACGTGCGCTCGGCGCCAACCTTCTCAACAGCGACATGCTCAGGAGTTGGTCGGGATGCATGAACGACGGCGAACATCCGAGATTCCTCACCGACGGCGACGTCAACACGAAGTGGTGCGACGAGACGGGATTCCCGCCTTACGTGGAATATGACCTCGGCACGACAAAGAATATCAAGGCATGGTCCATAACCAATGCCGGAGCCGAAAATCCTTCGTACATCACCGGTGCATGTTACCTGCAGGGCCGCAACAGCGATAAGGAAGAATGGAAGACAATAGATGCAATCCTTGCGAATACCGCCAACAAGGTGTCACGTAAGCTGGCAAAGCCGGCCGACGCACGCTATGTCCGTCTCCTCGTGACACAGCCCGAGCAACAAGGCAACACCCATGTGACCCGCATATATGAGTTCGGGGTTTACGAATAAGGACAATAGTCTCAAGTTTATGATATTAAGGTAGAAAAGGTGTGCCATAACGTTCATACAGGACGTTATGGCACTTTATCTGACAAACCATAACAGTCGTGAAACAGTTATCAATATTTACATTTGCATTACTCGCCGTGCTTCCTTCCACGGCTCGGACCGACAGTCGTTTCCCGGCTCCCGTTGCCATTGAACGCCAGTGGCGTAACTATAATCCCGGGCGCGTGCATTTCGTGATAGAAAATTCGGAAAGCGAAGGCGCAAAGATATATGGCGCCATAGTTAAGAATCCCGACAGATACATCGCCGACAACGCCCGGCGCGTTATACAGACCCTC